>DAONKS010000009.1:21405-28176 GCA_035406305.1 bacterium
AAGGCGGTTATAACGCTTTCAGAAAATACAGCCATCAGAATAGAACGCTCACTGTTTGATGAAAAGGATGAAATAAAAGAGATAAAGGTGCAGTTGCCAAAGGGTAAAATCTGGTCTGTGGTTGAAAAACTACCATCAGAAGAGAGGAAGTTTAACATAGAAACACCGAATACCATTGCAGGGGTAAGGGGAACCATATTTTCCACAAACTATAGCCAGGATGATAATTCTACGACAGTAGGGGTGATTGCAGGGGAGGTGGGCGTTGCTTCAAAGACAGCCGGTTATGTAGTCCTTAAAGAGAATATGTCAACAGTTGTAATAGCAAATAAGCCGCCTGTATCTCCACAGGTACTTGAAGAGAAAGAAAGGCAGGAATGGGAGAACTGGAAAAACAGTATTCCTTTCTCAGAGATAGGCATAGTAGGTGGTATCGCTGAGATAAATGCAATGCAGATTCAGGAAGCAGCACGGATTGTCAGGGAATTAGGGATGGCAAAAAAAGGTAGTGAAAAGGTAATGAAGGACTTTGAGGCGATAGAAAATGCCATAAAACTCTTCTATGCAGATACAAAAACAGTTCCATCCAAACTTGATGACCTGATGAAAAATCCCGGAGTGAATGGCTGGAATGGTCCTTATTTAGGTGCTGGCACAAACTTTATGGACCCATATGGCAGGCCTTACCAGTATAAGAAGAAGGTAACTCCAGGCGGTAAGGAATACCTTGAACTCTCCACATTCGGACTTATAGGGGCAGCAGGTGAGACCTACGGAGAAGAAAAGAAAATTATTTTTATTGATAAGTTGAAAGAGTCCCTGTAAAGGGTTTTCTTCTCACTTGCCTGTAAGTAGGAACGGAGGTTGACAGACCTTTTCATAGATAAATTTTTAGATTTGCCTGAAAAACTTGACAAAATTTTTATGTGTGATAGAATGTATATAAGTTTGTATATAAACTTTTTCAGGAAAAGGAGGACAACAGGGCATGGGAAGAAAAGAAATATTGAAGATTCTTCTCTCTATTTTACCTTTCTCTTTATATCTAAACTGCAGCGAGATAAAACTTCCTCCAGAGATGCCTGTGGACAATCTTATCTTTTATGTGCGTTATGATGACCAGACAGTACAGGCATATGTAGCCGGTGGTAAAAGGGATAGTTTAAATTTTACCAGAACACTCCAGTATGAACAGGTTCCCGGCGTTATCGGTTCAGGATTCCGTACATTTCCTAACGAGACCTGCCTCTATGATATGAAAGGGAACTTTCATCCTGAACAGGGAACATTAAGTTTATGGATTCGCCCTGATAACTGGAAGATTCGTGAGGCAGCATCCGTATTTTTTTCTGCAGAAATTCCAGGTATTTATAAAATGTTATTGTATACATCTCTTGAGAAACCCTACCTGAATCTTGATGTCTCTCTACCGGATAAAAATGTGAATCGTCGTATAACAGGAAAGGTAAATATGGATACTGCCAGGTGGACCCGGGTTGATATAATATGGGATAGAAGCAGGATAAAGATGTATATTGATGGACTTTTGGCAGGAGAAGATGTCCTGCCTGAAGGGACTATTTTACCTGAAGCGACAGATAATGGAAAGATAAGTATCAATCCTAACGGATATTTTGGAAAAGATGGCCATTATACTAAACTTACAACCGTTGATGAGGTTATGATATACAATGTGGTACTTCCCGAACAGGTATTTCAGAAATCTTACAGTGCTATAATGGAGATGCGCGCTGAAAAATATAGAAATCCTATTGTCACAATACCAAAAACCAGAATATCCCCTGTTGTAGATGGTATTCTCGAACCTGAAGAGTGGAAAGATGCGTCAGTTGTTCAGGCAAGGCATATGGGTGGACGTGCCAGATTTTCTGAAAAAGAAGCCAGAATATATTTGAAGTACGATGATAAAAATTTCTACTTGGGATTTTATGCACCTGATGACCTACAGCCAAAAGCCAGTATAAAAGGCAGAGATGGAAATGTGTGGGAAGATGGTGCGTTTGAATTTATATGTCAGCCGCCTTCTGCCGATAAAAAAATTATATTTCAGTTTGTAATTAACAGTATTAACACTGTTTTTGATATGCTCAACGGGGATAGGACGTGGGATGGCGTTAGAAATACAGCAGCGAAAAGCGGTTTACCCGGTGGGGGCTGGAGTGCTGAAGTATCTTTACCATTCAGTGCTATAGGGGTTCCCGTGCCCAATCCCGGTGATATGTGGCAGGGGAACTTTATGTATGACTGGGACCAGATAAAAGGAGGATATGCCACATGGTCTGTTTTTATACCTGAAGGTGGAGAAGGGTATTTTGCGAACCGACGGACATTTGGCACGTTTGTGTTCGGAGATGATACCGCAGGTGTACATCTGGACAGGATAGGGAACCTTGTCTCAGGGGCAGTGGATATATCAGTATCTCCTGCTACGAGTGGTGTTAAAAAGAAGGTGGAGATTAAAATTACATCTGATATTACAGAACCACTCAGTGTTTCATTAGATTCTGAAGTTGCCCATCCTGCTGTTTATACCAAACAGATTCCCGCAGGTGCAAGTGGTATTCTGTCAATTACTGTTAAAAATGGGCAGGACAATACAGAATTTTTATATGACCAGCATTTTAAGGTTCAACCTTCCCTTTCAATGAATTACAGTATCTTTCCGAGCAAGCGCAGAATAGACATCAAAGTGGATATGACGAATGCACCCGATGATATAAAAGGGCAGATAAACAAAGGGAATTATAGTGGTGTAGTATCTCTTGAAAGGGAAGGAGATAAGGCAGTTATTTTTGAACAATGGATATTGAAGAGCGAAGAAGATAAAAAATCCATCTGCTGGGAAGGACGTCTTGAAGAAGGGAATTATATACTAAAGGTTTCTTTCCCCGGGCAGGCAGGTACAAAATATGAGCAGGAGAGAAAATTTACCGTGCCTTCTTATGAGCCATTTGAAGCAGCAGCCGGGTCAGGACATATAGTTCCAGACCCGTGGACACCTGTTAAGGTAAAGGGGAACACGGTATATGTAATTGGAAGGGAATATATCCTTAATGAGAGTCCATTCCCTGAGCAGTTCATATCCCTTGGAGAGAAGATTCTCACCTCTCCTGTAAATTTGAATATAACAACCGATAAAGGGAAAGAGACAATTAAGTGGGGTAAAAGACGTATCGTTGAATCATTTGATGATAGGGTTACATTTGCAGGTGAAGGGAAGACCGATAAAAGCGGGCTTTCAATTGGATGGAGTGCCGATGTGGAATTTGATGGGCAGTGGTTGGTTCATCTTAAACTTGAACCGGGAGATAACAGGTCAGTGGCTATAGAGAGGATGGAGATTGAATACAGTGTAAAGAGGGATAGTGGCGAATATGTGAAGGCACTATTGTTAAAGAGGTGGCAGGATAATACAGTTGACCTTGACCTTTTTGACAAGATTGATAGTGTTGTAGGTGCTCAATCTCCCAGGGGAACATTCTGGCTGACAGGGGTTAAAACAGGATTGCACTTTTTCACAACCACAAATGCTAACTGGATAGTCCCGGATAAGAAAAATAATGTCCACATAGAAAAGGGAGAAAAAGAAGTAACGGCCAGGATTACTATTATAGGTAAACAGGTTATACTCAAAATGCCTGCTGATTATATCTTTGCCTTTACTGCCACTCCAGCAAAGCCAAGACCTGTAAAGAACTGGGCAGCAGGCGACCATGAATATATATTTCAGGTAGGACCGTGGCAGAACTGGACAAGTTTAGTACATCTTGCTCCTGATAAACTGAAGAAATCCATTGAAGAAAAGAGAAGGAGGTCCCCTGATGAAGACCTTGGCAGTAGAGGGACAAAATATTTCTATCAGTACTCATTTCCCGGAATTATTGAGGAAGACCCTTATTATGCCTTCTGGGGTCAGGAATGGTCAGGTAATAAGGTTACTCCAGGGAGTGGATGTCCAAATTCTAAACTTAAGGAACTTATTACCTATCGCGTGGAGAATCTGGCAAGAGATTCTGGTATAGGCCCCTATTTTGATATGTGTTCTATATCGTGGTGTAATAATGATGAACATGGATGCGGATTTACTGATAGTTTCAGACAGGATGCAAAGACCATACCAATTCTCGGGTTCAGAGAATTGATGAAACGGGTGTATATTATCACCCACAGGTATGGATGCAGGGTCTGGAATCATGACCACTCACAGTTTTTACTGCCTGTACATATATTCTCTGATATCTGGTTTCCTGGAGAACAATACACACATAGATTGGTCGGTGATAACCACTTTTATTCACAGGGGGTAAGCAGAGAAGAATATTTGATAGAGATGAACCCTTATATCCACGGAGTTAATATAATTTTTCTACCTGAACTTGCACGTGCATATGACATGGCAGGGTATTCGGATTTTGAAAAATATCAGAAGGGAGGTTATGAATGGTATACAGAGCAATTGCTTGCGATGCTACTTCCACATGATATTGATTGCCTTACTGCCTATATCCCCCCTGGTCCTATACAGAAAGTATATAAGATTTATAAAAAACATAATGTGGTGGTAAGTGATGCAATTCCTGAGAAAGGTGGAATATTCACAGGATACTGGGAGAACCCTGCTATAAAGGTGGATGATGCCTCTGTAATGCTCAGTTATTACAGAATTCCGGGAGAAAAAAAGATTATAGCGGTTGCAGGGAATCCGACACTTAAAGAGAAAACAGTCCATCTATTTATTGACTGTAAAAAACTTGGGCTGCCAGAAATGTTATCTATAAGAGATGAATACAGGGATGCAGATTTATCTGACTGGAAAGATAAAGGCATAAAGATACCTGCTGAAAATTTTGTGATACTGCTTATTACACCGGAAAAATAGAAAAAATAGCAGGAGGAGCAAAATGAAAATAAAAGGAATAATGATGATAATCTGGTGCGTCTCTGCTGTATTTATGTATTCGGAGGAGGAAGCAACAACAGGTAAAAATCTTATAAAAAATCCAGGTTTTGAAGAAGTTACACTTGTAAATACAACACAGCGCTGGGCATTCAAAGAACTACTTGCACGTATGGTGGAAGTTGAAGAAGGAGATATGGTAGAGATGCCTGCTGGATGGGAACCAAATCCATCTAATGGGTGGTATAAGGGCAGTGCTTCTGCGTTAAAATATGTAAAAGGTACGCCCGGTAAAGAAGTGCATTCTGGAGAAAGGGCCCTTTTCATTTCAACCAAGACATATGCTGCCGTTATGGATGGAAAATATACTGTACACAGAGAGAAAATCCCGGGTGAACCAGGTGTTCTCCTGAAGGAACCCAACAGATTCAGTTTATATGCAAAAGGTAATGGCACGCTTAAAGTTTATGTCTATACCTATCTACCTGCGACAATGCCACAAAAATACAATTTAAGGAAGGTTACACCTGAAGAATTTATGCTTACAGACGAGTGGAAAAAATATGAAGGAACCATAGAATTTACAGATGATGAGATAATTGAATGTATATTTGTTATCGGGGTTGAAAAAGGAGAAGCGACAGTAGATGATGTTGCTTTTTATGGGCAATAATAATGAACAGAATAGTAATCAGTAAAAGTAAAACAGAAGAACCGCTGTGGCAGCGAATAAAAGAGCAACTTGCAAAAGAGATAAATGATGTGCCCTTTGGAGAAAAATTTTATACCATTGGAGAAATCTGTGAAAGATTTAATGTAAGCCAGATTACTGCCCGCCGGGTACTTGAAGAAATTGAAAAGGACGGACTTATTGAGACAGGTCGGGGAAGACGTAGTATTGTTAAAAAGATATCAGAAGATATATCTATTGAGGTAATAATTCCCAGGGGATATACAGAAAGGACATTTCAGAATCCGGTTGTGTTTAAAACATATTCTGGCATACTGGATGCGGTAAAGGAACTGGGTGTAAAAGTTGATTTTATTTCAGAAAAATATTTTAACAGAGATATTTCTATCGGGGAGAAAACAGGGTTTATATTATTATATGGAGTGAAGAATTCTGTGTGTGAATTCCTGAAGAAACATAATCTTCCTTTTGTAGTTCTTATGGACGAGGACTTTCCTTTTCCCTGTGTAAGGGTTGACAAAGAATATGGCGCATTTATTGCGGTAGAGTATCTCATCCTTTCAGGACATAAAAGAATAGGTTGTGTTCTTGGACCTGTGAACAGTATATCTTTTGCTCCTCGGTTCCATGGTTATTGTAAAGCACTTGAAGAAAATGGGATTATCTGCGATAAGGCACTCATAAAAGAGACATCCGGTATAAAAGAAAGAGAGGATGAAAGGGCATTTGAAGACCTGATGAGTTTAAAAAATCCACCTACCGCTATTTTTGCAGGAAATGACTACCGTGCAATCCATATTATGAACTATTGCAAAAGGAAAAAGATAAAAATACCTGAGGATATAAGTATTGTGGGTTTTGACAATATAAGCGAATCATTATATACATTACCACCTTTAACAACAGTTGATACGCACCGTGATAAGACAGGAAGAGAGGCGGTGCGGCAGCTTGTACATATACTGTCAGCAAAGGAAGAGAGTCCAGTTTATAGTATTCTTATTAAACCCACACTTGTTATGAGAGAAAGCGTTAAAATAATGAATAAAACATATATCCTCTCAAAAAACTCTGAGGGGAAAAGGAGGGAAAGATGAAGAGAAGTAAAGGTTTTAACTATGTGGTTTTGGAGTTTATATTATTATACTCTCATATATACCTC
>DAONKS010000010.1:0-16962 GCA_035406305.1 bacterium
GGATTTTTTAATACCTGTGGTATAACTCCTAAATTCCCTGAGTTCCACAGGTTGACTATGAGTAGAAAAAAGAAGATTCCTGCTACAAGCAATATCCTGCTTATAAAATTTTCTTTTTTCTTTTTCATAGGGAAAGTCCTTTCAATTATATATTATACCTTTTATCCGGCAAAGCACATCTCTGAATATCTGTATGTATTCAGGATATATCTCAACCAGCGGTACCCCATTTGAATATGCCACCGCAATCTCCTTTTTGAAGGGTATGGTTAAAAGTATCGGGATATCTTCCTTTATGCAGTATTCTTCCACTTTGTTGTCGCCTATATCTGCACGGTTGATAATAACCCCTGCCGGTACACTCATTTTTTTTGTCATCTCAACTGCAAGTTTAAGGTCATTCAACCCAAAAGGTGTCGGTTCAGTTACAAGTATGCAAAAGTCAGTATCTTTTACTGTCTGAACCACCGGACAGCCTGTTCCAGGTGGAGTATCTATAATATTGATTGTATCTCTCTTAATTTTTTTCTTCACCGCCCTTATCAAAGGTACAGGGTTCGCTTCAGATGGTCTAAGTTTTCCCTGAACAAACGGAAATAACCCTTTTACAGTCCCTTCTTTTACCACCCCTTTTTCAACATTTTCTTCATATATAGCATTTTCAGGACAAACAAGGGAGCAGACACCACAACTGTGACAGAGTTCATAAAAAAACAGAATCTTGTTGGTTGATTTAATCACAGATATAGCATTATAACGGCACATTTTACTGCAGAGCCCACAAAATTTACACTTTGAGATATTTACCTCTGGTTTGGAAATATAAACTGTTTCACTTTTTTTAATCTCCGGTTTCAAAAAGATATAACCGTTGGGTTCTTCCACATCGCAATCAAGAAACTGAACATCTTTTCCCAGAGATAAAGTTAGTGATGTAGCCACAAGTGTCTTGCCTGTTCCACCTTTTCCACTTGCTACCGTGATGGTCATCTTACCCCCTTACCATTCTTGTTCCGCACTTAGGACATAACATAGCAGAGCAGGGTATTCCTGCCTGATGTATTACTTTCTCATTGCAGGCAGGGCATATACAGAATCCTGCCGGTCCTGCTCCCCTTCTACCCCTTCTGTTTCCTGTCCCTCTCATCCTGCCTGTCATAGGTCCCTGTCCTGATGGTCCTGTGCCATCTCTTCCCGGCATATCACTCACCTCCTCTGTGGTCACATTCTGTTTTTTCTATTCCGTAGTTTTTACCTACCCCTGGCTCACATAAACTTTTCCCTGATTTAAGTTCACCTTTTACCAGTTTGTCTATCACATCTGTTATCCTGCCGGTTATACCCACAACTGTTTCTATCCCGTTACTCCTGAATAAGGATAATCCTCGTTCTCCAATACCACCGCAGATGATACAATTAACCCCTTTCTGATGTAAAAACTCAGGGAGATATCCGGGGTGATGTCCCGGGTTGTCCAAAACCTCTGTCTTTATAACTGTGCTATTTTCAATATCAACAATCGTAAAGGACGGACACCTTCCAAAGTGTGCGGATACAAAGTCACCATCAGTTGAAATAGCAAATCGCATAAAGCCCCCTTATAAAAGACCTTTTTTAAAGTTTTCAACAGCATTTTTGACCTTACCACTCACGCCTGTAACTGTTTTTATACCTGCCTGCTGAAGCACCCTTGATGCATTGGGACCAAGGTTTCCTGTAATAACAACCTCTACCCCTTTTTCTACCATCATTGTTGCATTCTGTATTCCAACCCCTCCTGTTCCTGACGCATTTGTATTGGGGATTGCCTCAAAGGTATCGGTGTCATAATCATACAGAATAAAATAGGCACATCTTCCAAACCTCTGGTCAACATTTGCCTCTAAGTTATCTCCATCCGATGTTATACAAATTTTCATAATAGCCCCCTTAAAGTTGTGCCTGCAGGGCGGTTTAACACCACCCTGCAGACAGGAGTGAAAGTTCACTCCACTACTTTGCTTCTTTCTCTAATTCTGCAATCCGTTTCTTCATCTCAGCCAGTTGTTCTTCCAGCATCTTTGTGTGTTCAAGAAGCAAATTTTTCTCTTCTTCCGGGCTTACCCTCCACACAGCATAAGGGTCAATAGCAGGAGGAACTGTTCCGTATGGTAAAGGGTAACCATAGAGTGCTGCACGCCTCCAGAACCATCTTCTGCCGAACCCCCTGCCAAATCCTATGCCTCTGCCAAAACCGACTCCGATATAAGGATTTGCGTAACCAGGAACTCCATAGCCGGCGCAGTATCCTGCTGCCCTACCTGTCATTGCTCCGAGTCCCAGCGGACCTGTTCCATCTCCAAATGGCATATCACTCACCTCCTTTCGTTACTGCACTCATTGCACAGTCCACAGAATTGAATAATGTGGGTTTTTATCTTGAACTTATATTTTTCAGAGAGTTCCTTTTCTACCTTTGTAAGCAACTCCTTTTCTTCATCGGTAAATTCGGTATAGTCAATAACCTTCCCGCAACTGTTACATACAAGGTGATGGTGATGTGGAACCTTTTTTGACTCCTCTGTCATCTCATACCTTGCCTTTCCATCACCAAAGTCAAACTTCTGAATAATGCCCATTCTTGTTAAAAGGTCAAGGGTTCTGTAGACAGTGGCAAAACCTATAGCAGGATTTACTCTGTGTGCGAGAAAAAAAATCTCTTCTGCACTGGGATGATGTTTGCCACTTCTTGAAAGGATATTCAAGACAGCCATCCTTGCTTGTGTCATTCTCATTCCCTCTTCCATCATCCTCTTATGTATCCATGGATTTCCATATCTCATTTTCCTCTCCTTATTGATATTAATTCTCATTATCATTATACCCTTAAAAAAAACTTTGTCAAGAGATTGCTTGAGTTGAATATATACCTGTATATCTAAAATTCTGCAGGAAAAATTATGGGAGGAGGTTTTCAAGGGGGATTCTGCCCCAGAGTTTTGCAAGAGAGAATGCCTCTGCATATTCAACACCACACTGGAATCCTCTGAATCCGGAAATTTTTTCTATCATCTTTACAGGGTCTGACTGGTGATGTCCTGAAAGCCACTTATACTGACTTTCGTGGGTAAGTAACATCTTCTTTTTAATCTCAAAAAACTCAGTAATATCAACATAATGTGTGGGTTCAAATCCAAAGCCAGCCATAGTGTCCATATAGTATATCGGAGTAATCTTTTCCCATGCAGGATACTTTGTCTTATAAAGAGGAAGTGTAGCGGTAAATGCAGCGTCAAATACAAGTTGTCCTGTAATTGTATGGTCAGGCATATAGTCGTTAACACTGTGGGTGATTATTACATCAGGTTTTGCATATCTTATAATATCCACAAGTGCTATCCGCATTTCTTTTGTGGGATAAAGGTCAAGGTCACCTGCAATAGGACCGAGTGCTTCTGCCCCTATGAGTGAAGCCGATTTTTTTGCTTCAGCGTCCCTTATTTTTGCAAGTTCCTCAGGGGCGATGTTTTTCCCTCCCATATTTCCACTGCAGAGGTGAGCCATAAAGACCTTATGCCCTTTTTTTGAGTATTTTGCAAGTGTGCCACCGCATAGAATTTCAAGGTCATCCGGATGTGCTCCTATTGCAAGAACATTCATCCTTTCCTCCTTTTTCAGTTACATTCAGGGATTAAAGGTCCTGCGAGTTCTCTTAAGAAAAAGAGTTTACCTGGAAGTGTCGGCATAAAACTGCTCGGTACCCATATATCAGGACCATATCTCAAAGTAACCCACAAACTCATTCCCTGCCACATCATCCCTCTTCCAAGTGTTCCATCAGCACCACCTATGATTTTATCTGCTTTGAGAAAAATACCGGGTCCTATTGTATTTGCAAAGCAGGGAACAAGGGTTGTCCTGCTTTTGAAACTTGTTATAGCGTTCTGCTCAATGGTGAGAGGGTGTAATTTTGCACCAAGGCGGTACTCCTGTTTCTTCCACTCTGTTTCTGACTTAAACTCTGCAGCAAAGTGTGGTTCCCAGAATGCGATATGAAATACTCTTCCTATTCCAAATATAACAACGAGTTTTGCACCCTTTTTTCGTAAATCATTTATCTTCTCTGGATATTCAGGAAGCATCTTTTTTGTAGCGAAGTGTCTTTGTTTTGCAGGGATGGTAAGATTACCAAGTGGTCCATAAAATGCATCTTCCATTGCGTTCTGGAATGCGCCTGGATTGGAAGGTGGCAGGGTATTACCTTCCCTATCACTCCATTCATCCATATTGAAGCCATATATATGTTTACAGTCAACATTCCACTCCTTAAGGAAATATACAATCCACTGATACATACCCATAGGACCTACAGGAAGTATAAGGATAAGTTTTCTCTGTTCTTCTTTGCATTTACGAATTTCTAACGCTATCTCGTGTCCCATCTTTGTGTTAAACTCTTCAAGCGTCTCACAGGGAACAGGGAAGAAGTTTTTATTCCACCATTTCTGCCTTTCAGTAATCTTTTCAGGCGGGTTGTTACAGCATCCATCCATCTTTTTTAGGTCCCATCCAGCAGGAAAGAAATTTTCCAGCAGAGACCCTTTTATTGTAGTTATCAGGTCCATTGTCGCCTCCTTTACTCCGCTTTACACTGCACTTTTCCTTGTATCTCTCTCCTGTGCAGTGTTATGTTTCTTTCAAATGCAGGGGGTTGTTTTTTCCTCTCGCCCCTTAATCCTGCGGATACCATAACCCATCAAAAGTATTAAAATTTCTATGCCGCAAGATATATTTACCATAAAATTACATTTTTGTAAAAAGTTTGACATACTCAATTATTTATATTATTGTAAATAATAAAAAAACACAAGGGGGTAAAATGGAAAAATTAGCGATAGAAGGTGGAAAGCCAGTTAATACGGAGAAGTTTCCAATGTGGCCATCATTCTCAGAAAAGTCCATCCAGAAGGTAGCGGAACCACTGAAAACAGGGAAGGTTAACTACTGGACAGGGGAAATCGGAATGAAGTTTGAGGAAGAATGGGCAAGGTGGAACGGTGCAAAGTATGCAGTAACCACTACAAATGGAACAAGCGCACTCCATACTGCTGTATCAGCACTCGGGATAGGACCGGGTGATGAAGTGATATGCCCTTCCTATTCATTTATAGCCTCTTCTTTCTGTATCCTTCAGGCAGGGGCATTACCTGTCTTTGCTGATGTTGACGAATCACATACGCTTGACCCGAAAGGTATAGAGCCACTTATAAATGAACGGACAAGGGCTATAATTGTTGTCCATCTTTATGGCGTTGTTGCGGATATGGACCCTATAATGAAGATTGCGAAGAAGCATAACCTTTTCGTGATAGAGGACTGTGCCCAGTGTTTTGGTGGGGTTTATAAAGGTAAAAAAACAGGGACTATTGGAGATATAGGTTGCTTCAGTTTCTGCCAGAGCAAGCACTTTACCACAGGCGGAGAGGGGGGTGCTGTTATTACTGACAATGAAGATTTATGGTGGGAGTGCAGGTCTTTCAGGGACCATGGATATGATGTGAAAGAGCGTCTGCGACTCCTTGAACTTGAAGCAAAACTTACATATATCCACAAAAGGGTCGGTTTCAATTACAGGATGACAGAGATTCAATCATTGATAGGACTTTGTGAACTTGAGCGTCTTGATACATGGAATCTTCCCAGCAGAAGAAGAAATGCAAGATTTTTAATAGATGCGCTGAAAGACCATCCGCTTGTTCTTTATCCACCTGTTGATACAGATGAAAGACAGAATGCCTTCTGGTGGGTTCCTTTTGTTCTTGATGCTGACAGATTAAAGGTTCCTATAAAGCAATTTGTTGCAGCGATAGAGGCGGAAGGAGTTCCTGTATACGGAGTTCAGTGGCCTGAGATGTATAAGGAAGAGGCGTATGTCCAGAGAAATGGATTTGGCCGTCTGAAATATCCTTTTAATGACCCCAGTGCGAGAAAGATTGACTATACAAAGTTTGACTGTAAAAAGGCACAGTGGCTTGAGGCAAGGACGATGAACTTCTTCCCGCATCCTGTGTATGAAATAAAGCATATGGAAAAGTGTGTTGATGCGTTTAATAAGGTTGCGAAGGCGTATATGAAGTAGGAAGTTAAAAGTAATAAGTAATAAGTCAAAAGTCAAAAGTAATAAGTCAAAACTTAAAAGTCAAAAGTAAAAAGTCAAAAGTAATAAGTCAAAAGTAATAAGTAATAAGGCAAAAGGAAAAAGTAAAAGAGGGGTGGATATGAAAAAGGTAAGGATGGGTGTTATAGGAGCAGGTGGTATTGCCTACAGAAGAACTATTCCAGGAATGTTAAAGGCAAAGAATATTTCTCTTGTTGCTGTTATGGATGTTATGGGTATTGAAAAAGTAGCAAAAGAGTTTAATGTCCCTAAGGCATATACAAAAGAAGAGGATATTGTAAATGACACGGAAGTAGATGCGGTTTATATTGCCACTCCTGTATATCTCCACTTAAAACAGATAAAAATGGCTGCTGAGAGAGGCAAGCATATACTCTGTGAAAAGGCACTTGCCTGTAATTTAAAAGAGGTAAAGGAGGCAGTGAATATCTGTAAGAAAAATGGGGTGTTCCTTCAGGAAGGGTATATGATGAAGTTCCACGGGGCACATATAAAAATCAGAGAACTTATAAATAAAGGTATGCTTGGAAAGGTTGTGTATATAAGGGCACAACTTTCCTGCTGGTATCCACCTATAGAAGGAGCGTGGAGGCAGGATCCAAAGAAGGGTGGAGGAGGCGCGCTGATAGATATGGCGACACACCTTTACGACCTGATAGAGTTTTTTACAGATGATAGGATAAAATGGGTTTCAGCCATTGCAAATAGCCAGGTACAGAATTATAAATCAGAGGACTCATCAACCACACTTTTAGAACTTACATCAGGAACACATGCAACGGTTGACTGTTTCTTCTGTATCCCTGATGAGGCGTCCAGAACACGACTTGAGATATATGGTTCTCAGGGGAGCATCTTTACAGAAGGTACAATAGGACAGAGTGTTGGTGGAACAATGGAGGGTATTTTTGGGCTGGGTGCAGGTGGATATGATGCAAAACAGAGCAAGGATGTGTTGCGTAAATTCAGAAAAATTCCTTTCAGAAAGATAAATCCATATACAGCAGAGTGTGAGTACTTTGCTGACTGCATATTGCAAAAAAGACCCCCTGAGATAAATGGTTCTGAAAATGCACTTCATATAGCGGAAGTAACTGAAAAAGCATACGCATCATATAAAAACAAAAAATTTTTGAAGGTAAGGGATATATCGTAGGTTTATTTAATGGACATCAGGAAGAGTAGCAGGGCTGCTGGAAAAATTTTCCTGAGATTCGTGGAAGATAAGTTTTGAGTATTCAGATAACAGGTTATATTTTCTTTCCCATGTTGTGTACATAAATCCACGAATACCTGGAATGTTTTTTGAAGTCTCAAGCCATTTTTGAACATCTTCAAGGTCTTCTGCATCATAATAGTTTGCAATCAAAATTTTAAACTTGTGTTCAGAAAAAAATCTCAAACTTTTCTCTCTTGGCTTTCCACCCCATACAGCGATAATAATATCTTCTGGTATATAATTCCAGGAGCTGGTAAAATCACCTTTTACAAGATAGTAATCTGGTCTTGCGTTGTGATTTGGGTCAAACATATCTGACCATATATAAACTTCTACTTCCGGGTTATATCTTTTTAATATCTCAACCTGTTTCTTTACGCATTCTCCGAGGAGTTGTGCCATATCTTTACCTTCACATGCTTTACAGGTTCCTCCCATCCTTATTTCATCTGCATTAAGAATAACCTTTTTATATTTTATTTTTTTCCATAATAATTCTGCTTCAAGGTTAAATATCTCATAAACTTCTGGTTCTGCCATACAGACAGTTACCTGGCTGTCATATATTAGCATAGGGTGATACCAATTTACTCTCAGATATTGCCCATCCTTAATTCTGCTCCCTGGTAAAATTTTAATTTTGGGTTCAGGATAGTCAAAATCCCTTCTATATGGGTTCATATAAGGGTCTGTAATTTTTTCGTAGTCCTCCCCTTCTTCATACAGAATACTTCCATCCTCACTTTTGACAGACACAGGCGTTCCAGGACGACGAAGGACATTATAAAGTCCCACTTCCTCTATCTTCCAATCATCAATCCAGAATTTCCCCTCTTTTCCTTCCCATATGCCTGCATAAACTTTTAGTGAATTAAATTCCATACTGTTAAATATCATAGTGAGTTTTCTCCAATCGGTATTGGGTGGTAGATTGAAAGAACGGGGGGCAATATCGCGGCTACCGGCAAGAACCACGAGTCGGAAATTTCCTGATGGTCTTAGGTTTTCTGTTTTAACCCATATACTTAATTTATAGCATCTATATGGCAGAACCTTAATTTCCTGCATTATCCTTCCATGTCCATAGGGTGAAATTTTAAAATTCTCAAATCTTAATGATGTATTTCCTGTATGTTTAATCTCTGTATCCACAAAACTTATTTTTCCTGGCTCGTCATGAAACCTGTAATTTTTAACTCTATTGCCTTCATATTCCTCAAACCCACCATTTAAAATTTCAATATTTCCCTCAGGGATATGGATACCTTCATTCCTTTTAACAACAAAAAGAGCATCCTTCACAGGTAGGCCCTCTGCAAGGTTTCTATTATGGTTAAGGATTCCTCCTCCATATCCAATGGAGAAGATGGAAGGTATAAGTTCAATGTTAAAGGCATCACAGGTCCTTTTTATCTTTTCAATGTTTTCAAGATACTGGTTATTCTGTAAGGAAAAAGAGTCAAGTCCACCTGATAGAACAATACCATTATAATTATTTCGGGAGGCACTTTCAATTAATGAAATGACCTTTTCAACTTCCATATCCTGCGTCAGGTTAAATCCGAATACCCATAAAAACCTATCCCTGTAATTTTCAGAAAAACAAAGGCAGATAAAGACCAGAAAGCAGATAACAGTTTTTTTCATATTTTCATTACTGTACAAGTATAATCAGTATGCGGACTATCAGTGAAGCAGAGAGAAAAGAGAACAGCAGCATATAGCCAAGAGAGATTAAAACTGTCGTCTTGCTTCTCGCAGAACTCCTCATAATGGAAGAGAGGTTTGTAGTGAAGACAGCGAGAATTGAAATAGCCCAGATAGCAAGGCCAAGAAAGAAAAAGACCTTTAAACTTTCCATTATCCTCCTTTTATAAATGATTAACCCTTCCTCTATTTTTTATTATATACCTCTGTCCTGTTTTGTCAAAGTAGTATTTATAAAAAGATAAATTCTTCATTCAGAGGAGGAGTAATTCTTTTGCCTATCAATTTTTTCAGCCGTTTTTTATAGAGATATCTCTTGCTCTTCATTACCTGTCTTATTGCAGGGATGTTTTCTTTTGTTATTTCTTTCCCTTTTTCTACTGCATAATTATATTTTGAAAATTCATCCCATTTCATATTCTCAAGTGCAGGGTTTAATACAACATCAGCCATCTCTTTGTTATACAGGTCAAATCTAAAGGCAATAAGTTCGTCTATATAAAGGTGAAGATTGACAGCAGAACCTATCTTTTTTTCAGGAGAAGGTGGGTTACTTATATCAATCGCAATAATGTTTTCCACTCCCGAAAGGACGGCACATTTCACAGGCAGTCGGTTTGTAATACCACCATCTATAAGTACCATATCATTGTATTCAAATGGTGGAAAAATTCCAGGAATAGAGCAGGAGGCAAGGACCCCCTTCCACAGAGGTCCACTCTGGATATAAACATCTCTGCCTGATATAAGGTCAAATGCGACTGCAATGAGTTTTACTGACAGGTCCTCAAACTTTATATTTCCAAATAGTTCCCTGAAAACTGGCTCCACATCTTCTTTCCGGACAAGTGCATTATCTCTTAATATCTTTATAAACATCATATTCCTTTTTATGTTTGAGAGAACATTGGCGAAAAATCCCTGTTTCTGCTCCATTTCCAAAGGGTTGAGTTTCAGTCTTTTAAGTATTTTGAATTCTCGTGTTTCATCTATCTTCTCAAGTTCTTTTATTCTTCCTGAGTAGAGTGCATATAAACTGCCCGCGATAGACCCTGAAGATGTTCCGCATATTATATCAGGACGTAGATTTTCCTGTTCAAGAGTTATTATCGCACCGATATGCGCAAATCCCTTTGCTCCACCACCTCCTAACACAAGTGCATTTCTGTATAGCATTTTCTATCCCTTTTTATTGGAAAGTATATACCAGTAGGCAGAAAGGTTCTTTTCAATAATCTCTCTATCAGGAAATTTATCTTTTAGAAGTGTATAGAATTTTTTATTGTGCCGCTTCTCTATTCTGTGAAGGACCTCGTGGAAGACAATGTATTCAATATATCTTTCAGGAAGAAACATTAAAATTGTATTTATAATTATTTCTCCATCACTACTGCAACTGCCCCACCTGCTTTTCAGTTTTTTAAATTTTATCTGAGAGACGGAAACATTAAGTTCTCTGGCAAATACAGATATCTTTTCATTGACAAAATTCTGGAAGGTTATAATATTAGCATTTTTGTTGATGGTAAGACATTTTGCGCGTTTCTGTATTTCATCAAATCTTTCTATCTGTTTCAGTATCCATCTTCTATGTTGATTTATAAGTGTATCACCATTCCAGTAATTTTCAGGAAGAATAACATTAAGAGTACCGTTTTCAAATTCCAGCCGTGCTGACCTTATTTTTCTGTATATCTTTTTATAAATGACAAATCTATTTTCTATCCGTATCTTTTCACATTTCACATTTATCTCTTTTTATTATCCCTTAATTACTGCAATGGGTGCCATTCGTGCTATTTTTCTTGAGAGACCTGCGCCTTCAACTACTTTTACAACCTCGTCTATATCTTTGTAAGCTTCGGGCATCTCTTCTGCAAGTCCTTTTCTGCTCACACCCCTTGCAAGTATGCCTTTCCTTGCAAGTTCATCAGATATATCCCTGTTTCTGCTTTCCTTGATTGCCTGGTGTCTTGACATCATCCTTCCTGCTCCGTGACAGGTACTGCCCCACGTCTCTTCCATTGCCTTTTCAGTTCCAACAAGTATGTAAGAACAGGTACCCATAGTGCCTGGAATAATAACCGGCTGTCCTGTATTTTTATATCTTTCAGGGAGTGCTGGATGTCCCTTTGGAAATGCGCGGGTTGCTCCTTTTCTATGTATATAGAGCCATCTCTCCATCCCATCAACATTGTGCTTTTCAAGGTTACAGATATTATGAGCCACGTCGTATACAGTATACATTTCTAATTTTTCCCAGGGTACTTTTAATACCTGTGTAAATGTTTCTCTTATCCAGTGAGCTATGAGCTGTCTATTGGCGAAGGCATAATTGGCTGCTGCATTCATTGCCTGGAAATAGTGTTTCCCTTCTTTTGAGTTTGTAGGAGCGCACGCGAGTTGTCTGTCAGGCAGTTTTATACCATATTCTGCTGCAACCTTTCCAAATCTATCCAGATAGTCCTCGCATATCTGATATCCAAAGCCACGACTTCCTGAATGTACCATAATGGTTATCTGTCCTTCAAAGATACCGAAGGCATCTGCTATTTCTTTATCATATATATCTATTACTTTTTGTATTTCAAGAAAGTGGTTGCCTGAACCTAAAGTCCCCAGCTGGGATGTTCCTCTTTCATAGGCACGATTGCTTATAACATCAGGGTTGGCATCTTTTTTTGTTCCATAGTCCTCAATACTTTCTATGTCCTGATGTGTTCCAAAACCATTTTTTAATGCCCATAAGGCGCCTTCTACGACTACTTTTTCAAGGTCTTTTCTTTTAAGAGATAGTTTTCCTTCAGAACCAACTCCTGAAGGTATATTGGTGAACAACAGATTTACTATGTCGTCCAGTCGGTTTTTTATATCAGACACAAGCATATTTGTTCTAAGAAGCCGGATTCCACAGTTTATATCATACCCGACAAATCCAGGGACTATTACACCTTTTTCAGCGTCAAATGCGCCAACCCCTCCTATTGGTGCTCCATAACCCCAGTGGACATCGGGCATAGCTAAACTGTATTTTAGAATTCCACGTAGTTTAGCAACATTTATCACCTGTAAAGGAGCGTTATCCGAAAGTGCCTTGTCCAGAAGTTTTTCGGAGATATAAAGCACTCCCGGAACCCGCATATCTTCTTTTCTGGGAATCAACCACTTATATTCACTAACCTTTTCTATATCTTTTAGTTCCATAGGGAATGAATGAATGTTAAGTAATAAGGCAAAAGTAATAACTCAAAACTAATAACTAATAAGTAAAAAGTCAAAAGTAATAAGTAATAAGTCATAAGTCAAAAGTCAAAAGTCATAAGTCAAAAGTCAAAAGTAATAAGTAATAAGTCAAAAGTAAAAAGTCAAAAGTCAAAAGTAATAAGTAAAAAGTGCCAACGATTCTTTTTATTCTCTACTTATGTTTACTATATTCCATCCTGCCTCTAAACTATTTTTGCTAAGGTCCGCTATCTCTTTTGAATGAAAAGCCTGTTCTATACCATAATATAAACTTTTAATTGCCAGAGGAAAAAAGAAATGGTCTATAATGTAACCTGTTGCTCCTGTTGCTACCATATTGGCGGTCTTTATACTACCTAAACGTTCTGCAATTTCACTGGCTTCAATCTCTATGGTCTTTCCTTTAGAGGGATTAAATTTTTTAACAAGGGAAGAGTTCAGTATTACAAATGCATCTTTTTTAAGGTATCCGCGCAACATTCGGTATGAATTAGTATCCATAAAAACACCGATATCTATCTCAGTACTTACAGGAGATACAATATCTTCGGCTGAATAAATGACAATGGTACAGTATACATAACCGCCGCGCATTTCTGCTCCATATGAGGGCAGACAGGTTACATTCATATTCTGCCGTATAGATGCATAAGAAAGAACTTTTCCTGCTGTTAATATCCCCTGTCCGCCAGAACCACCTATAATAATTCTTGCCTTGGCCATTATGTCCACCATGCCTTTGGTTTTGGCTGTCTTATGATAACTCCTTTCAGGAAGTCCACTGCTTTCTTTAATCCTTCATCAGTACTCATTAAACTATCTTCGTGTTCTATACTGAGGGTCCCATCATAGCCAATAAGTCGTAGATTTGAAACAAAGGCATTCCAGAAGTCATAGTTATGTCCATAACCAACTGTTCTGAATATCCAGGAGCGATTTATCTCATCAAGATATGTCTTTGTATCTAACACTCCATTAACCGAGGTATTATAAGGGTCTATCCTCGTATCTTTTGCGTGGACGTGATAGATGGCGCCCTTAAGTTTTCTTACCGCTGCAACAGGGTCTATTCCCTGCCAGAATAGATGACTTGGGTCAAAGTTGGCTCCTATCTCTTTACCTGCTGCGTCACGCAATTTAATCAGTGTTTCAGGGTTGTAGACAACAAATCCAGGATGCATCTCCAGACAGAGCTCTTTTATATTATGGTCTTTTGCGAATTTCACCTCTTCCTTCCAGTAAGGAATAACCTTTTTTTCCCACTGCCACTTTAATATCGTGGAAAAGTCATCTGGCCAGGGGCAGGTAACCCAGTTGGGATATTTTGCATCTTCACTATCACCAGGACAACCTGAAAAGGTTATAATGCGTGGAACCCCTAATTTTTCTGCCAGCAGGATGGTCTTTCTCTGAACATCCCTGTGGGCATCCCTTATCTTTTTGTCGGGATGGAGAGGGTTACCATGACAGGATAGTGCTGATATCTCAAGTCCCCTCCTTTCAACCGCTTCTTTGAACCTTTTTATCTCATCCGGCTTCTGGAGAAGTTTTTCTGGATTACAGTGGCTGTTTCCAGGATAATTACCTGTGCCTATTTCAACTGTGTCCAGCCCCAACTCTTTTACCTTATCCAGCGCTTCTTCAAAACTTTTGTCTCCAAAAAGTACTAAAAAGACGCCTAATTTCATTTTCCCTCCTTTACCCCGTAATCTACTCTGCGTATCACGCCTTGTTCGGGGTCTTGATTTTTTATCCTGCACTCATCCTTTCAATTAACGGATTTGTCTGTATTTGTATTTTATCATATACAGTATCTAAATCAATTTTAAAACTGATATTTTTCTGGTATAATCCTTTCTATGGTTTCATATAATTTTTTTCTTTCAGGCAAGTTTGCGGGACAGAGAAAAAGGGCGGATAACTTCCTGTGGTTTATAAGCATATTTTCTATTGCCGGAATTGCCATAGGAGTTATTGCCCTTATGCTTGTGATAGGTGTGATGAGTGGTTTTTCCAGAGAGTTAAAAAGGAAGATTATAGGTGCATATCCTCTTATCACAGTAGAAGGCAGACCGTATATCCATAACTACCAGCAGATAATGGAGAAGGTCTCAAAAGGTGTTCCTGAGGTAAAAGGTATAGCCCCCTATATTTCAACACAGGTGATATATAAGTCCAGCAGATATATGATGGGCGGTATTTTAAGAGGGGTTGACCCTGCACTTGAAGATAATGTTACCAATATAGAAAAATTTCTGAAGAAAGGAGAGATGAAAGACCTTTCAAAAGGGATTTTTTTAGGGAGTGAGATTGCAAAGGAACTTGAGGTGGATGTGGGGGATGAGATATTTATCATTACAGGTATTATAGCAAGAGAAAAGAAAGAAGTTGTAACAGGGATAGTTGAGTCAGGCATCTATGCCTTTGACTCATCTATGGGATTTTTTTCACTGAAAGACCCAGTTTTGAGTTATGGCAATGTTGTCCATGGTATAGGAATCAGAATAGACAATATCTATGCCTCAGAGGATGTAGCGAAGAAAATCAGGAGATTACTTGAAGGGGAATATACAGTTTCCACATGGATACAGAAAAACAAAATTCTTTTCGCAGCACTTGCTATGGAGAGAAAGGCAATGGCAATTATACTGGGGCTTATAATACTTGTGGCCTCTTTCAATATCTCTTCTACACTTATGATAACTGTTTACAGAAAAGTAAAAGAGATAGGAATTCTGCGGGCGCTGGGACTTTCTTCAAAGGACATAGAAAAGATATTTATCTATCAGGGATTAATACTCGGAGGTAAAGGTCTGATATATGGACTTATCACAGGTGGATTTCTTGCATATCTGTTAAGAAGGTATCAGTTTATAAGGATACCGGAGTTTATATACGACCTTTCCCGTCTTCCAATAGAGGTTTCCACCTCTGATATATGCTGGATTGTAATCTCTGTGCTTGTGATTGTAACACTTGCCAGTTTATATCCTGCAAGACGGGCAGCAAGGTTAAATCCTAATGAGGCAATAAGAAATGGATAAACTTTCCTGTAAAAATATCACAAAGGAATATCCCGGGGGGATTACTGCTTTAAGGAATGTTAGTGTAGAGGTGAAAAGGGGTGATATAGTGGTGGTTATGGGACCTTCCGGTTCAGGTAAAACAACACTGATAAATATACTTGGACTTCTTGATGTTCCTACCGAAGGGAGCGTTTATCTTGATGGAAGAGAGATAAACAGGTTGAACGAAAAGGAAAAGTGTGAGATAATGAACAATTCATTTGGATTTATTTTTCAGTTTTTTTATCTAATACCGGAACTCACAGCAATTGAAAATGTTATGTTGCCGCTATGGATAAAAGAAAAGTCCTGTAGAAAAATTAAAACTTATTATGAGGAAGCAGAGAAACTTCTTGGAGAATTTAACCTCCTGAAAAGAAAGGATGCATATCCATCCCATCTTTCCGGCGGAGAGATGCAAAAGGTTGCTATATGCAGAAGTTTAATATGCAGCCCTGATATAATTTTTGCAGATGAACCGACAGGCAGTATTGATAGAGAGTCATCAGATATGTTTTTTAACTTTGTACAACTGCTTAACAAGAAAAAAGGGATGACATTTTTTATAGGGACACATAACGAAAAATTTTTACAGTTTGCCACAAAAGTAGTATATTTAAACAATGGAGAGATAGAGAAAATAAAGGAGTGAAGATATGGGACTGCTTATATATTTTAATGGTAAGTTAATACCTGAAGAGGAAGCAAAGGTGTCTATCTTTGACCATGGATTGTTATATGGTGATGGTGTTTTTGAAGGTATCAGGGGATATAATGGAAGAATTTTTAAGCTGGATGAGCACCTTTCCCGTCTTTATGCATCTGCAAAGGCAATAATGCTTGATGTTCCGCTTGAATTCTCCGAACTTAAAGATGCTATTATCCAGACAGTAAGAGCTAATAAATTGCGGGATAGTTATATAAGGGTTGTTGTTACAAGAGGGGTGGGGGACCTGGGACTTGACCCTGAAAAGTGTAAGATTCCGACGCTTTTCGTCATAGCCAGTAAAATAGAGCTATATCCCGCAGATATCTACGAAAAAGGTTTAGATGTAATAACAGCAGCGACCAGAAGAAATCTTACTGAAGCAATAAATCCCGCTGTAAAGTCCTTAAACTATCTCAATAACATTATGGCAAAGATAGAAGCAAACAATGCAGGCGCATCAGAAGCACTTATGCTTAATTATGAAGGGTATGTAACCGAATGTACAGGAGAAAATATATTTATTGTTTCCAGAGGTAATTTAGTTACACCCCCCGTTTCAGCCGGAGTCCTTCCAGGAATTACAAGAGATACTGTTAAGGAAATTGCCACCGAAATAGGACTTGAAGTGAAAGAAATGAATATAACAAGATATGATATATTCACGGCAGAAGAATGTTTTCTAACAGGCACAGCCGCAGAGATAGTTCCTGTTATATCTCTTGACGGCAGGATAATAGGAACAGGCAAACCTGGCGAGATAACAAATAAAATAAGAAAAGAGTATTCTTTATTGACAGCGTCAGAAGGAGTACCCGTATACGAATAAAACTGGTAAAAATCCAGAAAATAAGGTATAATAATA
>DAONKS010000010.1:17062-28139 GCA_035406305.1 bacterium
AGTACCCGTATACGAATAAAACTGGTAAAAATCCAGAAAATAAGGTATAATAATAGTGCAAAAGTAATAAGTTAAAAAGAGAGGGTTAAAAAGAAGTGAAGAAAAATTTTCAGGAAAATATCCTGAAAAGGAAAAAAGATGTTTGAAAGATTTACAGAAAGGGTAAAGGTTCTCCTGGATTCTGCAAGGAAAGAGGCGCTTAAATACGGGCATAACAGGATTGAGCCAGAGCATATCTTCCTTGCAATGCTTGAAGATAATCAGGGTGTGGGTGTATCTATTCTCCATCATATGGGGATTGATTTCCCGAAATTAAAGCAGGAAATAGAAAGAAATATGAGGGTGGGTATTCCTGTTTATGTAGGAGAAATTCCGCTAAGTCCTCAATCCAAAAAAGTCCTTGAACTGGCAGTTAAAGAGGCGCAATTTTATATGCACACTTATGTAGGGACCGAACATATACTGCTTGGTATTATAGGCACAGAGGAGAGTATCCCTTCCAGGATTCTCAGGGCATACGGAATTACATTGAAAAATGCCCGTGAGGTCTTTGAGGATGTTATTCTGGATGCGGGTCAGAAATGGCAGGGATATAGTAAAGCAACTTCTACGTCTTATCAGAAGACCAGAGTAAGTGCACTTCAGTCATTCGGGAGAGACCTTACAAAACTTGCGATGGAAGGGAAATTGGACCCTGTAATAGGGAGAGAAACAGAGATAGAAAGGGTGATGCAGATTTTGTGCCGGAGGAAAAAGAATAATCCTGTTCTTTTGGGAGAACCAGGTGTGGGTAAGACCGCTATTGTTGAGGGACTTGCAGGGAGAATTGTTTCAGGTGAGGCGCCACAGATTCTCAGGGACAAAAGGATAATAATGATAGACCTGCCAGGAATGGTTGCAGGGACAAAGTATAGAGGTGAATTTGAACAGAGGATGAAAATAGTACTGGATGAGATAAAAAATTCTGGTAATGTAATCATCTTTATAGATGAGATACATACCCTTGTTGGTGCAGGAGGTGCAGAGGGAGCAATAGATGCTTCAAATATACTGAAACCACCACTTTCACGTGGAGAAATACAGTGTATAGGGGCAACAACTCTTGATGAATACAGGAAATATATAGAAAAGGATGGCGCTCTTGAAAGACGATTCCAGCCGGTGATGGTGAGCCCGCCTACAGTGGATGAGACAATAGAGATTCTAAAGGGCTTGAAGGAAAAATATGAGATACATCATAATGTGAAAATTTCAGAGGGAGCGATTGAATCAGCAGCAATTTTGAGTGATAGATACATAACAGAAAGGTTTCTGCCGGATAAAGCAATTGATTTAATAGATGAAGCGGCAAGCCGCCATAGATTAAAACTTTATAATCCACCCGAAGAGATAGAAAAAGTTATGGAAGTGATTAAAAAGGTTACGGAGGAAAAAGAAGAAGCCATAAAGAAGCAGGACTATGAAAAGGCGGCTTCCCTGAGGGACAGAGAAAGAGAACTTAAGAATAGACTGGACTATCTGAAGACAAACTGGGAGAAACTTATACCCGATGAGAAAAAAATGATAACAGAAGCGGAGATTGCTGAGGTTGTATCCCAGTGGACAGGTATCCCTGTTGCGCAGATATGTAAAAAAGAGAAGGAACGGCTTCTTGAGATGGAAAAAGAGATTCACAGGATGGTGGTAGGACAGGATGAGGCAATCTCTGCGGTCAGTAGAGCGATAAGAAGGTCAAGGGCAGGGATGAAGGAAAGAAAACGTCCAATAGGCAGTTTTCTTTTCCTGGGTCCTACCGGTGTCGGTAAGACACTGCTTGCAAAGGCACTTGCAAAATTTCTTTTTGGAGATGAGCAGGCACTGATTCAGATAGATATGTCTGAATATATGGAAAAGTTTTCTGTCAGCCGTTTAATAGGTGCGCCTCCAGGTTATGTGGGATATGAAGAAGGTGGGCAGCTTACCGAGAGGATAAGAAGAAGACCTTACAGTGTTATACTGCTTGATGAAATTGAAAAGGCACATCCTGATGTCTTCAATATACTTCTTCAGGTTCTGGAAGACGGCAGATTAACAGATGGCCTTGGCAGAAGCGTCAGTTTTCAGAATACAGTTCTTATTATGACATCCAATATAGGAACGGAGATTTTCAAGAACAGGTCGGTCCTTGGATTCCAGCAGGAAGAGAAGGGGATATATGAAGATATGAATGAGAGAATAATGGAACAGGTAAGACATACATTCAAACCAGAATTTTTAAACCGACTGGATGAGACAATAATATTTCATCCTTTAACAAAAGAACATTTATACCAGATTGTGGATATTGAACTTTCAAAGGTAAAGGAGAGGATGCAGGAGCATCATATTACTATTACTGTTTCTAAAAGTGCGAAAAAATTTTTGATTGAAAAGGGCACAAGTCCTGAGTTTGGAGCAAGGCCTTTAAAGAGGGTGATATCTAAATATCTTGAAGACCCTCTTTCAGAAGAGATATTGAAGGATATATATCCTAAAAACTCCACTATTCTTATTGACCATTATCATAAAAGAGATAAACTCACCTTTAAACCTGTCAAGAAAGGAGAGACCCTTGAAGAAAGCAAAAATTCTGCTACTGTGCCTCTTGCTTAATTCAGTCCTGTTGTTTTCTCAAAATATCATTAACAGTATAGAAGTGTCAGGTAATAAAAATGTAAGCAAAGAAAAAATCCTGCTTCTTATGAAAATGAAGCCCGGCGGGCAGTTTAATGAAGGGATTTTAAGGGAAGATATAAAAAGGATTGCAGAATCAGGATTTTTTTCAAGTGTCAGTTATAACATTGAAAGCGGGGAAAAAGGTACTGATATAAAAATTATTGTGGTTGAAAATCCCGTTGTTAAGAATATATATTTTAAGGGAAACAAAGTTTTTAAGACAAAGGACCTCATAGAGTTTCTCGGGGTTAACAAAGGTGATATCTTAAATGAGATAGAATTGCTTTCCGGGATTGAAAGGATAAAGGAGAAATATAAAGAAAAGCAATTTTACTTTACAGAAGTTGACTATGATACCCTGGAAAAGGAGGATGGTGTTGTCCTTAATGTTCTTATCAATGAGCAGGGAAGGAGGTATGTTTCCAGAATTGTATTTAAAGGCAACAAAGCATTTTCTGATAGCAGATTAAGAGGGCTGATGAAGATAAAACAGAGGAATATGCCTTTTATAAGAGGCAGTTTCAAGCCAGATGTATTTGAAAAAGACATAAAAGTTATAGAGAATTTTTACAAAGAAAAAGGATTTCTGACTGCAAAGGTGGAAGGAGTGACATCCATTGATACAAAATCAAAAGGAATTAAAATTGAGATATCGGTAAGTGAAGGACAGAAGTATTATGTGGGAGATATAAAATTTGAAGGCAACCTCCTGGTGGATGAGAAGGAATTAAGAAACAAACTATCTCTGAAGAAAAAAGGGGATGTCTTTAACAGGAAACTTGCAGATGAGAATGTTAGAAACCTTTCCGGTTTCTATATAAACAGGGGGTATCTTAAGGTAAAAGTTAGCGAGATACCTGTAACCGGAGAAAAGCCAGACATTATAAATATAATCTATTCTATTGAACCCGGAGAGGTTTATACTGCAGGAGAGGTTATTATCAGAGGTAATTATAAGACAAAAGATAAAGTAATAAGGAGGGAAGTAAAGATATTTCCAGGGGATAAAATAACATCTGAAAAACTGCAAAAGAGTTTCAACAACCTCTTTGACCTTAACTACTTTGATAAAATAAATATATATCCTGAATTCACAGGCACAAATACGGCAGATATTGTGGTTGATGTGGAAGAAAAGGCAAAGACAGGTATGTTTCTCATCGGTGGGGGTTATAGCAGCGTGGAAGATGTTGTAGGTATGATAAGTATCAGCCAGTCAAATTTTGATATTACAAATCCTCCTAAGTTCACAGGTGGCGGACAGCAGTTGTCCCTTATGGCACAGTTCGGGACACAGACAAACAGTTATAAAATTAGTTTTACAGAGCCATATTTTCTTGATAAACCCGTCTGGTTCGGCACTGATTTGTACAGGACAAGGCGTCTATTTTCTGACTACACAGATGAGAGGACAGGCGGAGCATTACGACTCGGGAGAAGGTGGGAAAAGGCTTCCTTAGGGTTAACCGGCAGGATAGAAGGGATTACCCTCTCTGATATAGATATTCCTTCCCTTAAAGGACAGGAGGGGGACTACAGGAAAAATAGTATTACAGGGACATTTCTGTATTCTGCACTTGACAGAAAAAGGGCTCCTAACAGAGGTATCAGGTCTGAAGTTTCTTTAGAGTATGCAGGGGATGTACTTGGTGGAGATGTGAATTTTCTGAAACCGGTACTGGAAAATGATATCTACTATCCATTAGGCAGGTGGACTTTCCATAGCAGAACCTATGCTGGAGCAGTTGAAGAGATAGGGGATACGAAAGAGATTCCCATATATGAAAGATTCTTTGGAGGGGGGATAGGGACGGTAAGAGGATATGAAGAGAGGAGTTTAGGACCAAAAGATGGTGATTATCCACTGGGAGGGCAGGCAGTATTTGCACAGAACCTGGAGTTGATTTATCCTTTATATCAGGATATACTGAAAGGTGTCTTATTTTTTGATGCGGGAAATGTGTGGGAGGACTGGGACAGTATAGACGAATTACGGAAGGGTATAGGTGCAGGGATTAAGGTGGTGATTCCGTTTCTCAATGCACCGGTTGAGATTTATTACGGATATGCACTTGATAGAAAGGATGGTGAGCCGGAAGGAAGGGTACATATAGGTATGTGGTTTGGCTTTTAAGAAATATTCACTGAGTGATAAAGAGAGGGGGAAAATGAAGATAAAGAAGATATTAGGGCTGTGTGCGATATTTTCAGGGATTGCCTTCGGGCAGACAGTTAAAATCGGATATGTTGATGTAAAAGAAGTTTATTACAAGTATGATAAAGCAGTTAAGATGGAAGAGGCATTTAATAAAGAGGTTGAAAAGGTGTCAGAACTGGAAAAAACTATAAAAAAGATGCAGTCAGAGTATGAGCAGAATAAAGATATTATGAAACCGGATGAAAGGATAAAAAAAGAGGCAGAGTTGAAGCTAAAGATACAGGAATATTCTACCACGGTAGGTGAATTCAAGAAAAAAATGGATGATAAGCAGAAAGAGACAGAAAAGATAATTGATGAGATAAAGAAAGAAGTTCAGGCATATGGAGAGAAGAATAAGTATACTGTAATATTAGCTTCTACAAGTATTCTTTACTATGGAACGGATGTGGTTGATATCACGGAAGATATAATAAAGAGTATTAATAAGAAAGCCGGAGATAAAAAGTGAAACTTACAGTTAAGGAGATTGCAGATATTGTAGAGGGAGTGGTTGTTGGTAAAGAAGATGCTATTATTACAGGAATATCCGGTATAAAAGAGGCAAAAGAGGGCGAGATTACCTTCATTGCCAATAACAAATACAGGCCTCTTTTAAAATCCACAAAGGCATCTGCCGTTATAGTACCAAAAGATATAAACAATACAGTGGAGGCCTCACTCATTCAGGTTGAAAATCCTTCCCTGGCGTTTGCAAAGATAATGGCTCTTGTGGGTCCTGAACCCATAACATTCAATCCAGGAATACATAACACAGCTATTATAGGTAAAAACGTTGTACTGGGTAAAAATATATCCATTCAGCCCTATGCAGTTATAGAGGACAATGTTGAGATAGGAGATGGCTCTATTATAGGTTCCTGTGTATATATAGGCCATTATACAAAGATAGGAAAGGAATGTCTGATATATCCGCATGTAATAATAAGAGAAAGGGTAAAGATAGGAAACAGGGTTATAATTCATCCCGGTACTGTTATAGGGGGTGATGGATTTGGTTTTGCTACTGTTAAAGGAGTTCATCACAAGATACCGCAGATAGGAACGGTTGAGATAGGAGATGATGTTGAAATTGGCTCAAATGTCACCATAGACAGGGCAAGATTTGATAAGACCTATATCGGAAACGGGGTTAAGATAGATAATCTTGTACAGATAGCCCATAATGTCTATATAGGAGAGAATACCATTGTGGTGGCACAGGTAGGCATATCAGGCAGTACTGTTATAGGGAAGAATGTAATAATAGCAGGACAGGCAGGTATTATTGGACATATTACAATAGGGGATAATTCTATTATTGGAGGGAAGGCAGGTGTAACCAAGGATGTGCCACCAAATGTCCATGTGACAGGTTTTCCAGCGAGGGAAAAGTGGGAGGATATGAGGATACAGGCATACTCAAGAAGAAATCCTGAACTGATGGAGAAGATTAAAAAGTTAGAAGAAAAAATTGAAAAGATGGAAAAAAAGATAAGGGAGATGTATGGAGAAGAGTCAGAAAACAATTGAAAGAAGCGTGGAGATAGAAGGGATAGGACTTCACACAGGAGAGAAAAGTAGATTGATATTTCATCCTGCCCCTGCTGATACAGGTATTGTTTTTATGAAGAAAGAGGGCTCTAAAAAAGATATGATAAAACCAGTAATAGAGAATCTTCTTGATACAGCAAAATTTCCACGCAGAACCTCTATAGGAAATGAACATATACAGATTCACACAATTGAGCATCTTCTATCTGCACTTTATTCAATGGAGATAGATAATATTTTAATTGAGATAGAAGGGAGTGAATGTCCCGGACTGGATGGAAGTGCGAGACCGTTTGTTGATATCATCAAGAAGGCAGGGATAAGGCAGTTGAATAAGAAAAAAGATGTCTTTATAGTGAAGGAGCCAATTTATATTTCGGAAAATAACACCCATATAATTGCTCTTCCATCAAGCGAATTAAAAATCTCATATATACTTGACTATCCTGGTACTTCTCTCGGTTCTCAATATGCCTCTTATTCTATTACTCCTGAGATATACGAAAAGGAGATAGCCCCCGCAAGGACATTCTGTCTTAAAGAAGAAATTGAACCACTTAAGAAGCTGGGGCTGGGAAAAGGGTCTGACTATAAAAATACACTGGTAATTGACAGGGGTAAAGGCCCTATAGATAACCAGTTCAGATTTAAAGATGAACCAGTAAGGCATAAGATAAACGACCTTATAGGGGATATTGCCCTTTTTGGCTGTTATATAACAGGACATATAATAGGGATAAAAAGTGGTCATTCATTGAACACAAGATTTATAAGAAAGATGAAGGGTCTTCAGGAAAGAGAGAAAATAGATACAGGGGATAAGATTTATTCCGGAGACGGAGTTCTTTATGCTGAAGATATATGCAGGATTATTCCCCACAGATACCCATTTTTACTTGTGGACAGGATAGTTGGATTAAATGATAATAAAGCGATAGGAGTTAAAAATGTAAGTATGAATGAGTGGTTCTTTCAGGGACACTTTCCTGGAAGGCCTATAATGCCGGGGGTGTTAATTGTAGAAGCGATGGCGCAGGTTGGAGGGGTGTTAATGCTCCACAGGGATGAAAACAGAGGGAAACTCGCTTATTTTATGAGTATAGAAAATGTAAAATTCAGGAAGGCAGTAAGACCCGGGTGTCAGCTTATTTTGCAGGTAGAGGTTTTGAAATCAAAAGGAAAGGTTGCACGTCTTGAAGGAAAGGCATTTGTGGATGGTAATGTTGTTACAGAAGGGATATTTATGTCCACCATAGTAGAGGAATAGGTAATTCCTTGCTGTGGCCATCACTTAAAGATAGGGTAGTTCGTAGGTTTAACTTTTTGTTTAACTTATGGCAAAGATACATCCTGCTTCAATTATCTCACCGGAAGTTTTTATAGACCCTGATGAGTCAACGGAAATTGGACCTTATTCCATTATTGAAGGACAGGTTAAAATTCATAAGGGATGTAAGATAGGTCCTTATGTTCATATTCAGGGTTATACAGAGATAGGAGAGGGCTGTCGGATTTTTACAGGTGCAGTTATAGGTAGCATTCCGCAGGACCTGAAATATAAGGGAGGCAGGACATATCTTAAAATAGGAGAGAGAAACATAATAAGAGAGTTTGTTACGATAAATACAGGAACATCAGAAGGAGAGAGCACAGTTATTGGCAATAATAATCTTATAATGGCATATGTTCATATCGCACATAATTGTATGATAGGAAATAATGTTATTATAGCAAATGGAGGAACTCTTGCGGGACATGTGGTGATTGATGACTTTGCAATAATAGGCGGGCTTGTTGGTATACATCAGTTCTGCAGGATTGGTAGATATTCCATCATAGGGGGGTGCTCTAAAATTACAAAGGATATAGTTCCTTTTGTTATCGCAGATGGCCATCCTGCTGTCCCTCACGGAGTTAATAAGATAGGGTTGAAAAGGAAAAATTTTCCTTCTGAAAAGATAGAGCACATAGAAGAGATATATAAGATACTCTTCCGGTCCGGACTTAATGTGTCAGAAGCAATGGCAGAACTGGAAAGAGTGGAAAGGACAGAAGAGATTTCCTGTATGATGGATTTTATCAAAAACTCCAGTCGTGGTATTGCAAGATAACAATATTCTGAAATGGAAAAAGAACGCACAGGACTTTTTATAAGTAATGATGAATTATCTGAATATGTTTATAAAAAACTCAAGGGTAAAGGAATAAAAGTATATCCAATTTCTTTTGCTCCATGTCATTTTGCTGTGTCGCAAACCTTCCAGCCGGGAGATGTAACAGGTATTTTAGGATATCTTAAAAAAGAAAAAATAAAAAAACTGGTCTTTATAGGAAGAATTCCTCCCGAGATTATTTTTAAAGAGATGCACTCTTCGTCTGATATATTTTTAAAAGGTGATAAACCTCTATACGGTGAGAGAATCCTCACAGACCTGGTCTCTTTTCTCAAAAAAGAAGATATAGATGTAGAGCCCCTCACAGATATTTTATGCGATGAACTTGCGGAAGAAAAACTCTATACAGACATACCTTTACGGCAGGGTGAAGAAGAAGATATAGAGACGGGAGTTAGGTTTCTCACAGATATTATAAAATACAGAGCTGGACAATCTGTTGCTGTAAAGAGCGGTGTAATAATTGCCGTTGAGGGGGTAGAGGGAACAGATGAGATGATAAGACGGGCAGGAATGTACTGTAATGAGTTTGTTGTGGTTAAGATAGCAGGAAGATATAAAGATGAAAGATTTGATATACCTGTTATAGGACCTCACACAATAGAGGTTCTTAGAGATGCAGAAGCCAGAGTAATTGCTGTTGAGTCGAGCAGGAGCATTATATTTGATCGTTTAAAGACAGTGGCTCTCTGCAACAAAAACAGGATAACACTTATAGGGATTAAAGGAGAAGGTAGATGATAGTGAAGGCAGGGAGAGAAGAGATACTTACATACCTGGAGGATGCATCCAACTTCCGTGAGGGTAATGCCGAAAAGCTATATATCCCTGAGGATGAGGGAGACCTTATATATATACTGACTGATTGTGCAAAAAATAGTATACCTGTTACCATATCAAGCGGTGGAACAGGAACTGTTGGAGGCAGAATACCGAGGGATGGTGTTATCATCTCTATGGAGAAGTTTAACAGAATACCCAAGATAGATAAAGAAGAAAAATCTGCTACATTACAGGCAGGCGTTGTAATTGATGAATTCCTTAAACTGATAGAAGTGGAGGGCCTTTTTTATCCACCTTTTCCTACAGAAAGGACTGCCTTTATAGGTGGAAATGTTGCCACAAATGCTTCTGGAGAATACAGTTTCAGATTTGGTCCCACGCGCAGATATGTAAAAAAAATAAGGATGGTTCTTACAGATGGCAGGATACTTCAGATAGAAAGGAATAATATCTATGAAAGCAACGGGATAATTGACTACGGAATTTTTAAGGTTCCACTTCCTTCTTACAGGACACCTCCTGTAAAATGTTCTGCAGGATATTTCTCTCAGGAAGGGATGGATGGGATAGACCTTGTAATTGGCTCTGAAGGGACGCTGGGCGTCATTACAGAGGTGCAGGTCTCTTTAATAGAGGCGCTTCCACCAAGATTTATTGTTATAGTTTTCTTAAAAGATGAAGAAGGAGTACCGCTTATTGTGAAGCAAATAAAAAAGATGTGTGGAGATGCTCTTTTCTCGTTAGAGTTTTTTGATAGCGGTAGTTTAAAGTTTTTGAAAAATGATTTTCCTGCAATTCCAGATGGCGCCTGTGCGATATATGCAGAAAGTATTGCTACTACCGAAGAGATAGAGAGGTGGCTGGATATTTCAGAGAGATATGGTGCAGTTGATACCTGGCTTGCTGAGGATGTTAAAAACTATGAAAAACTTATTGATTTCAGACATCGTCTTCCGGAGAATATAAATGCATACTTCAGAAAAATAGGGATTGTCAAAGTGGCAATGGATATAGCGGTTCCTGAAGATAGTTTTCCTGAGATGTATGGATTTTACAGATATATAATGAAAAGCGAGAAAATACACTCTATTCTATTCGGACATATAGGGGAAAATCATCTGCATTTTAACCTTTTCCCTTCTTCTGATGAAGAGAAAAGAAGGGCAAAAGAAATTTACGAGATATGCGTAAAGAAGGCACTTTCCCTGGGGGGTACGGTCGCAGCAGAACATGGGATTGGGAAGATAAAACACAGATGGCTTGAAATTATGTACGGAAGAGAAGGGTTGAAGGAGATGGCGAAGATAAAAAAGATATTTGACCCTTACTGTATACTGGGTCTTGATAACATATTTCCAGCAGAACTGCTAAAATGAAAGGAGAGACGCAATGGTTTTAAAAGATAGACAGAAGATATTGTTTATAGGGGATAGCATTACCGATTGTGGAAGAAGGGGGGAATTTGCTCCACTGGGTAACGGGTATGTAAAACTTTTCAGAGACCTTCTTATTGCCAATTACCCTGAGAGGAAGATAGAGATTGTCAACAAAGGGATATCGGGCAATACAGTTTTAGACCTTAAAGATAGATGGGAAGATGATGTTATCTATTATAAACCCGACTGGCTGAGTATTCTTATAGGGATAAATGATGTCCACAGGGTTATAAGAAAGG
>DAONKS010000011.1:0-26285 GCA_035406305.1 bacterium
ACAAATCTCGGTGGAGGTATCTTTGATTCCTATAATAAGGATACAAAGTGGAATGGAAACTGGAAGATTGCCACGAAGGTTTACAGTGATAGATGGACTATTGAGATAGCAGTCCCTTTTTCAGATTTTAATATAGAACGGGTTGAGACAGGAATGAGATGGGGACTGAATATATGCAGGAACAGGGAAGGAGGTCTTCAGTATTCAAGCAGCTGGGCACCGGTTGGTGGAGATTTTCATAATCCAGGAAAGTTCAATGCACTGATTTTTGGAGATTTTGATAGCTGGAGGGAAGCAGAAAGTAGAAATTACAGGGATTTCAGGCAGGAGATACTTTCGTATTTAAGAGAGCAAAAGCAAAAGGAAAGAAAGATAGAGGCAAAATTACGAAGGATAGATGTTTTAATGAGGAAGGTTCAGGGTGTAAAAATAAAGGATAAGAGAGATATAAAACAGATACTCCCAGTTTATACCCGTATGCAGACAGTTCAGGTTTTATCACAGGATATAAATGATGAGATGAAGGCAATAAAACTTTTGGATAAGATAAAGAAGGAGGAGGAAAAATGAAGATACTCAGACTTTTACTGGTGCTGCTTTTTATCGGAACTCTCTGTTTCGGGTGGGAAGGCAAATTCCCCGGCTGGCAGCCATATGATAAACTTCCAGGGGCACTTATTACGCCACACATTCCCTTCGCTAACCCTTATTATAAAGGGAAACTTAAAGTTCTTGTTATCGCACCCGCCTGGACACAGAGGGAAACAGTGGAACTTGCACAGCGTCTTTCGGTAGAATACACACCGCTGATGACAGAATCCTATGATTTTTTTGGACCATATCCAGGAGAAGGGGAACGTTCTTATTACCTTACCATATCAAAAAAGGAATTTGAACAGCTTGTTAACGAAAGGCTCGGGGATAGTGCAGTGTATGACCTTATAATCATAGGCAAAATTCCATGGAAGGTCTTTCCTGATAATATAAAAAATCAGGTACTGGACAAGGTAAAAAATGGAGCAGGGCTTCTTTATGTCAATCCTTCTGACCTTCCATCTGAAATACAGGGTTTGCTAAAAGACAATGAGCCCGTAAAGAACAGGATAGTATCAGGGATTCCATTCAAGCAGATACCACTTCTTGCGGATGTATCTATTTTGTCAGGGGAGATTGAAAAGGGGAGGATTATAACAATTACCTATGCCGGGGATAAAACTTCAAAGGCAAGAGGCAGGGTTGAGTGTTTAACTCCATTTGAAGGTGATGACCCGCTCTATTATGACTACTATTACAGTTTGATTGCAAAGGCGTGTTTGTGGGCAGGCAAGAGAGAGCCAGAAGTTGTCTTTAAAAGCATCCCTTCTGATAGCCCTGTGGTTTTGCGGGATAACCTTACAAAGACAAAAATTTCTTTTACTGTTGAAGGGAAAACTTCTGATGTGAACTCCGTGAGTATATTTATAAGGGATAGGAAAAATAATCTGGAATATGAGACAGCCATTCCTTATAGAAAAAGTGATATTTCCTTTTCTCTGCCATTCCTTAAAAGTGGCGAGAAGATACTGGATGTTATATTGAAGAATAACAGGGGAGAGGTAGTGAACTGGGTATCAACAAACCTTTCGGTATCTTCTCCTGTTGATATTGAAAGAGTGGAAACCGATAAGGAAATTTATAAAAAGGGAGATGAAATCAAAGGCAGGGTATTTTTAACAGACGTTTTACCTGAAGGTGCACACCTTTCCGTATATATAAGAGATGCTTTTAACAGGAAGGTTGCAGAATACAAAGCAGATGGAAGCGGGAAAGAAATAACATTCTCTTTTAATATCAGATATCCTTTAACTTATGGATACACGCTTACAGCAAAACTTGATGATAAAACAGGTACTATCTGTGAAAAGGATAAAAAACTCTATATAAACATAACCGATTTTTCAAAGGCAATTAAGGACTACTCATTTATCATCTGGGGTGGCGCTTCTGATAATAGCAGAAGTACACGGACATACCTGCAACAATTTTATAATTCAGGGGTTGATGAGATATATGTTACATCAGCACTGTGGGATAACTATGAAAAGTCAAGAGAAATTGCTACCAGAATTGCTGATGCAAATCTCAGGTCAGCACCTTATACAACAAGATTGTTTTTTGTCTCCAACCAGGCAGCACATCTAAAACCGATTGAAGGGAAAGATGGTTTAGAGATACAGAACTGTCCACTTTCTCTGCCACCTGAAAAAATCAAAAACAATTCCATAATAAAGCATCTCAGAGAAACCATTGGAAAGGCATATGGTGCTTTAGGTGCATCTTACTACAGTTTGGGTGATGAGAATGCACTCTCTTTCCCGTATTACGATGTCTGTTTCTGTTCTAACTGCCAGGAAGGTTTCAGGAATTATGTAAAGGAAATGTATAAAACCATAGATGCTTTAAATAACTCCTGGAATACTGACTACAGGGACTGGTCTGAAGTCAAAGGAATTACACTTATGGACGCATATAAACAAAAAAGGTATCCCCAGTGGCTGGACTTCCGTATGTTTATGGATAATGTATTTTCTGACTTCCATATTACCTGTGCAAGGGCAATCCAGGAAGCAGACCCTGATGCGAAGGTAGGGCTGGAAGGTCCTGTCTACCCGGCAAAAACAGGGACTGGCTTTAACTGGTACAGGATGCTACCCCATATGAACTTCTTTGGACCCTACAGAAATCCGATAGAAGTTCATGCAGCACTTTCCTTTATGCCGGAAGATAAACTCATAACTGCATGGTTTGGAAGTTATCAGGGCGAGACATATGAACAGTATATGCGGTTTTTCCCATGGGCTGTGCTTTTTGAAGGGATGAATGCTGCTGCCTGGTGGCCCAGCGGGGTTGGTGGTAGTGCTGGACTTGGAGGAGCAGCCGCCTATACACCTGACTTTGTGCCACTGGAGCATTTCCAGTGGGCATCAGAAGAAATAAAGGAGATAAAATCGGGTATAGGAAAACTCCTTATATCTTCTGAAAGGAAACTCCATCCCATAGGTCTTTATTATTCCAATGCCTGTCTGCATGCTTCTACTATAAGACCTGAAGAGACCACCTGGGAACTTTCTCTTATGGATTTCCACTATGTCCTGAGAGATGGTCGTTATGACTACAGATATATCTCTCCGGATGATATACTCGGCGGGAAACTTTCAGATATATCAGTGCTTATTCTCCCCTATGCTCAGGCGATATCGTTGAAAGAAGCAGAAAAAATAAAGGATTTTGTACGCCAGGGAGGATTGCTGATTGCTGATTTTGTACCAGGTATAATGGATGAACACGGTAAGAAACTTGAAAAAAGTTCACTTTCCAGTATCTTCGGCGATGTATTCCCCTCAGAGGTGGATGTACGTTCCTATGGTAAAGGCAAGGCAGTATATCTTGGAAACTATGTAAAGGGCTATTCTGAAAAACGGAAACGCGGGGAAGGGAAGGGGATTTGTGCTGGGATGGTGAGGTTTTTAACTGACCTTCCATCAAAAAAGATAACTCCTTTTGCTGATGTAACTGACAGTAATGGAGAGATAAGACAGGATGTTGAAGTTTCTCTTTTTGAGAACGGGCAGGCAAAGTATATTACTCTTATAAGAAGTATAACCCCCGGTCCTGCGGTTAAAGCAGCAGGTGCTGAAGCAGTTGCTGTTTCAGGTGCGGTTGCTACCGATGCAACATCTCTGGTTAATGTCCAGATTCCACAGCCATCTTTTATATATGATGTAAGAAATAAGAAGTTTATAGGTAAGACAGATAAATTTACCACGACCCTTATGCCATCTCAGGCAAATGTATTTGCCCTGCTTCCTGCGAAACTTGAAAGTATGACGCTACAGATGGAGCGGCAGGGATATAAAAAGGGAGATGTTGTACGGTTTAGCGTTGTCCTTCCTGAAGAGTTTAAGGATGCGGGGATGTGTGTCAGAATAGAAGTTTATGGACCGGATGGGAAGATTATCCCTTATTACACCCGGAAATTGATAAGCAGTAAAGGTATGATAGAGGGAGAGGTGCCTTTGTCTCTTGATGAACCATCCGGTAATTATAAGATTACAGCTACTGATGTGGCGACATCGCTGACAGTGTCTAAAACATTCAGTATTGATTAGGCAGGGCAGGAATAGCGAGGCATTTGCATTTGAAAGGGTTCAGTGAAAAAGTTAAATATAAAAGATATATCTATTTTTTTATTTTTGTTTTTTGGTATTTGCTCGGCAGAAAAGGTGGTGGCTGTTTTTCATGCTGATACACCACCTGTTATTGATGGGCGCCTTAATGATAGGTGCTGGAAATATACAGATGTTATAGATGATTTCACCCCGCTTTATTCACTCCCATTAGAGCCATCAAGGGTAAGGATGGTTTACGATGAAGAAAACCTGTATATAGGCATAGAGATTCTTACAAAAAATCCGAAGGTTCTTCACCGCAGGATAGAAGAAATCCGTTCAAAAGGGAATTTCAGGGAAGGTTTTGTTCATATAAGGGACTTTACAAACCAGTGCAGTGTTGAGATTTTTATAGACCCTGGTGCAACTATGCTTAATCACTATCAGATACTTTTCAATGCAACAGGTCAGATATGCGGACATTACAAGTACCAGTGGGAGGATGTGTTCCCTGTTTTACCTTACGGCAGAGCACAGATGACAGATACAGGATGGACAGCAGAAATTGTTATACCACATATGGCTCTGGAGAATGCTGCTTTTGATGCTGGAAGAGAGTGGGGATTCAATATCGTCCGTAATGACCTTCAGGCAGTTTCCATCTGGAAGGATGTAGGTCCTGTATTTAACACACCAGGCCAGTTTGGAAGGATGGTGATAGGAGATTATAAGCACTGGTGGTATGCAGTGTGGGAAGAAGGGGTGATAAGAAGTATTAAGGCAGTATCAGAGGAGATGAAGCAGGATAGTAATATACGGCAGGATATACTTAATATGTATCGTGAGGTTAAAAAAAGGATAGAGAAAGAAAAAAGACAGAAGGTTAATCTTTCAAGCAGGAAGGGTTTTCTTAATGCATACAGGCGTTATAATGATTTTTACCCGCTATTCCACAGGTTTGAAACATATTACCGCACATACAGAAGCGTTCGGGAATAAGGACAGAGATAAACAGAAATATGCCCGAAAATAAATTTACAATAAAGGGATGAGTACGACCACAGAGATAATAAAACAGAATTAAAAAGGAGAAAAGGGAAAATGGGCAGGATAAAAAAGATTTTATTATGCAGTACGGTAATTTCAATGCTGATTTCAACCGGTTTTCTGTATGCAACAGCACCTTATGGTGACCCTAACCAGCCATATGATAAACTTCCCGGTACTTTTGAAACATACCATGTGGAATGGGCTACGCCTCTTCCGGAAGGAAAATTAAAAATTCTTTTTATTGTGCCATATAATATGTCGCGGGAGGTCGTTGAATTAAAGCAGCGGCTTGACCTTGAGTATACTGTGATTATGAATGTATGCCGTTCTTCCTGGTGGGAAGGATACCGTGAGGGAGGAGAGGCATCACCCATTGCCAATGGAGAGGAAGTCCTGGATAAAATTGTGGATGAACGACTTGATTCTTCCCGTAAATATGATGCGATAGTGATAGGCAAGGTCTCGTGGGAAATAATGCCGGAGAAGGTGAAAGGACTGATATTGGAGCATATCAGAAAAGGGACAGCACTTATCTATGTATCACCACACAGGGCGACTTCTGGATGGAGAGGTATCACACCGCAGGCGTCTGCTCCTGACCCGCAGTATGAAAAACTTTTCCTTCATAATGATAGACCTGATATTACGGAGATGTTAACAGAAGGACTTCCCTTTGATGTTATACCCTTAACGCCTGTTAATAGTGTTGAAGAAGGCAAGAAACTTCCTCCTTCTCCTGTTGCACCTGGAACATTCCGTATATTTGTGCAGAAGCCGGTGAATATACGGATAACAAAAGAAGGTAATGGTACCATACTTGTTCTTGATTATTGCGATGATGGTGTGGGTAATTCACTGACATCAGGTGTTCTTTACAACCCTGTAATGTATGACTATGAGTATGCACTTCTTGCACGGTGTATCCTTTATGCTGTTAAAGGAGAAAGTGGAGTAAAGAGTTCTATATCCTTTAATGCCCCGGAGACAGTATTAAAGGCGCCGGAAGGAATTAAGATGCCCGCTGGCTGGGATATTAAGTCACCGCGTGTGATAATATCCCGTGATGACCTGAAGGATTCCCGTATCGTTATGAATATCAATTCAACAGGGATGCGGGGAAATTTTGTAGCGGATATACAGATAAGGGATGAGAAGGGTAATGTATTAAAGAATGAAAAGAGAAGCATCAGTTTATTTACTGATAAGTCCGCATCAGTAGAATGTTCAATCCCTGTATTACCAAGAGGAACATATTTTGCAGATGTCCGTATAAGAGCAAAATCAGATGGCGTCATATCCTTCGCTTCCGCTGCATTCCGCGTGGAAACACCTGTTACTGTTGTGAAAATAGAAACGGATAAGCCCTATTACAAAGAGGGCGAAGATATAAATGGAAAGGTTTTGTTCAGCCAGCCTATTGGAGAAGGGCTAAAGGCAGAAGCAACAGCCATAGATACATGGGGCAGAGCAGTTGCCCGTGTAAATGTAACTCTTTCTTCAGACAGAAAAGAGGGGCTTTTTACCATACCTGTGAAAAAGCCACTCAGCCGGCTCTGGGATATAGTTGTTGAGGTAAAGGATATCAGCGGTACTGTATCTGAAAACAGGGTATGGGTGGGACTGCCTGATTGGGACTTTGATGACTACTATATACCGCTTATATTCAGCGCAGGACCCGTGCCTGGCGATGGATGGCGTGGATATTTCTATACACAGCAGGTCCGCAAGTATGGAATAAATGCTAACAATACATATCTCATTTATGGGCTTACAGACCAGTATGAACATAATGAAAGGGCACACCTTGTGAATATAACATACGGAGAACACCTTGGGGAGAACGGTCTTGGAACAGGAACACAGTTTTTCAGTCAGGAGACAAGAGATACCGAATATACAGGACCTTCACTGGCTGAACTTGTTGATATGATGGAAGATGCACTTTCACGCGACGGAAAGATTGATACCCAGAAATTTCCTGAAATGCTTGATTTTAGTGCATACAGAATAGGAGGTGCGTGGATTAATAGCCGTATGGAGTCCTACAGAGAAATACTGAAATTTGGTACACCCTATGCCTTCCTTACAGGTGAAAATTATCTTCTTGGAGAGCCCGGTGGCTATGAGATATCAGGTTTTTCTCCTGCAAGCACAAGAAGGTTCCAGCAGTGGTGTAAAGAGGAGTATAAGGGAGACATAAACGCTCTTAATGAGGAATGGGGGACAAGTTTCAAGGACTGGAGCGAGATAAGAGGCATCCTCTTTAAAGATGCCTATAAGGCAAAGCAGTTGCCAAGGTGGGTTGCCTTCAGATATTTTATGCGTTCCCGTATCTGGAGCGAGTTTTTTATCAGGTACACGGAGATGATAAGAAAGAATATCGGATATCAACAGCTTCTTACAGGTACAAATGGACATGAACACCACGACCACAGCAGATACAGAGATGCTATGACATCCGGGAAACTCTATGTAGGGCAGCAACCAAACTGGGAATACCGTACCTGTGCAGGAGAAGAACTCAGACAGTCATTTTCAGGTGATAAGAGTTTCCTTCTGGCAGCACAGTCAATGATGATGTTGAATTTTGACCAGAAGACACCTTTGAATAACCATAGATTACCCTGGAAGGCATTATTTGCAGGATACAGGGGGTTTGACTGGGAGGCGGGCTCTGCCAGTGCAAACTCTCTTGGTGGTATGTGCTGTATGACCCCTGATTTTTCTGAGCCATTGCCGTTTTTCAAAAATATCAGTGAGCAGGTCCTGTATCTCCAGCGCGGGATAGGAAAACTTTGTATTACTTCAAAGGCATATCGCTCGGATGTTGCTATTCTGTGGAGTTTACCCAATCATTATATTTCACGTCTGCATCCAAGACAGGAACAGGGATTTTCCGGTGGGTGGCTTTATAACATAGATGTTGATGGAGGAGCCATCACAGATATTCTTGTGCTTATGAAAAACATCAGGATAAGGCCGACATTTGTGGCTCCGGAGGATGTGGTTGCAGGGGACCTTATAAGACGGGGTTTCAGGGCATTGATACTGCCCTACAATAAGGGAATGTCCGATGATGAAGCAAAGGCGATACTTGCTTTTGTGGAACAGGGAGGGCTTGTCATAGCAGATAATCAACCCGGTATATTTACCCGTTTCGGGAAGATGAGAAATAAACCTGTGCTGGCAGATTTATTTCCTGTAACAGACAGAGAAAATATCGTTCATTACGGTAAAGGTGTTGCTGCGTATATGCCGGGTGTTATTAACGGGTATCTCTCGCGAATGGAGAAGGGTGATTATGCGGGTAGTGATTCAGTGGCACTTCTTCTGGAAAAATATGCAGGAATAAGACCTTTTGCAGAACTGATAGATGGTAATGGCAAACCGAGAAGGGATACACTTATGCCTGTCTATATGAACGGGACATCAAGATTTCTCGGTATGCTCCGGGCTGATACCAGTGCTGGAAAAGAGACAGAAGAAACAAAAGTGATATTGAATGGGAAGTTCCATATATGGAATGTAAGGGAAAGGAAATATCTTGGATATGCTGACAGTTTTGATGTAAAACTTGATATGTATCCGAAATTTTTTGCACTTCTGCCAGCAAATCCTGTGGATATAACAGTGAAAACTGATACTTCTGATGTAAAAGAGGGGGATTTTGTAAAAGTAGAAGTTATGGTGAAATTTAAAGATGGCAGTCCTGATGGGATAAAAAATATGGGGCAGGTAATACACCTTGCAGTGTACGGTCCTGATGGGGAAGAATTGCTATGGTATGGGAAGAATATCCATTTCTACGGAGAGCGTGTAAATATGGAAATTCCTGTATCTTATACAGAAAGACCTGGCAGATACAGAATAGTAATTGAATATCCGATAACCGGGATGAGTGCATCCACGCATATTAATGTGGTAAAATGATAAGGAGGTATTATATGGTTAGAAAAAAATTAAAAGTTACAATTCTGGTTGTACTGTCTTTTTTTATCGGCGCATTTTTTGCTAATGGGGAGCAGAAAAATATGGTAGAGGAAGGCGGAGTAGAGGCGGTAAAGGAGCATATGGCAACTGTTTTTACTACTGCTTTAAAAGGCGGATGGGACTTCGGGGATGATATTATGATTACACTGCCTGTGTTTTTTGACCAGCTGTCAGGTAATCCAGGTAAGATAATGGTTGTTGAAGGAGATGAAGGAGGTACAGTATATAAAGGGAAAAAGTGCCTTTATATGGAAGGTAATGGCTCTGGTTTCTATATAAGGGTTTCCCCGAGACATTCCCGAAAAGGTGAAAAGTACCGTATGAAATTCTGGGCTAAGGGAGAAGGCAGGATAACTGTTAACCTTGTCGGTTTTGATGAGGTTGCTGGTGGCAGGGCGTGTGAGATTATCCCGAAGTCAGTGAATATATCAGAAAACTGGGCAGAATATATACTGGATTTTGAGGTTACAAAGGACCAGGTTACTGATATTGGCCCTGCAATTTATGTATCAGGGAAGGCGTGGGTGGATGAGATATTTTTTGGCAAACCTGAGTGATAAAAATTTACAATTTTATGACAATCATTGACCCTGCGAAAAAAAGGATGAACCACAGGGAGAGGTTCCGTCGCTTGATGCATTTTCAAAGCGTGGACCGTATTGTACACTGGGAGTTCGGTTATCTCGGTATAGAACGGTGGCACAGAGAAGGACTTCCCCTTGAGATAACAGCGGGGGAGGGTCCTGGTTCTGTAGAGGCCTATTTCGGTGTAGACCCCTGTGTATGGGTCCCACTTAATTGCAATCTTATTCCCCCTTTCCCATCTGAAGTAAAGGTTCTTGAGGACCACGGGCATCTTCAAGTTTTCCAGCGGTCTGACGGGATGATTTTTGAATCTCCTCCCACAGGTTCGGAGACAATACCAAGGTTTATAAAATTTCCTATAACCAACCGTGATGATTGGAAAAAATTCAAGGAACGGCTTGACCCTTCAAGTCCTGAGCGGTTCTTAACTGACTGGAAAGCAATAGGTGAAGAACTTCGTTTTTCCGACCTGCCTGTAGGAATATGGTTTGGAAGTTTTCTCGGGGTTCCACGTAACTGGATAGGATTTGAAAATATTGCACTTATGTTTTACGATGACAGGCCCCTTATAGAAGAAATTATAGCGACACTTACCACCCTTTATTACAGTCAGATAGAATGTGCGATTAAAGAGATAGATGTTGATTTTGCCGGCGGATGGGAAGATATATGTTTTCGCAGTGGACCCATTATTTCTCCTTCAATGTTTGCTGAAATCGTTGTGCCTCATATGAAAAAGGTAACAGGTCTTCTCAGAGCTCATGGATGTGATGTTATCTGGACAGATTGTGATGGAGATATACGAAAACTTGTGCCTCTATTTCTTGAAGCAGGTGTAAACTGTATGTTTCCTCTTGAAGTATTTCCAGGGAGCGACCCTGTTGAACTGCGCAAAGAGTATGGTAAAGCGATTCTCCTGCGTGGTGGACTTGACAAGCACAAGATGTCAGGGGATAAAAAAGATATACTTGGAGAACTGAAGCGGGTTGAGAAGGTTGTTGAGGAAGGTGGATATATTCCCCATATAGACCACAGGGTGCCCGCAGATATGTCCTATGAGAACTACAGGTACTACATAAGGGAAAAACTTGCTCTTCTCGGATGGTCAAATGAAGAGGTTTCATATGTCTGGCCTGTAAAGGATATGGTTCCGGATTATTGCCGTAAAGGTTCAAAGAAAGAAACGGGGATATGGCAGAAACTTCTCCGAACGACGCAGTACCATTTAATCTGACGTTGTAATTATTACTCGACCCCCGTGGTATTAAGATAAAACATACGGTAGAAGGTGATTAACAAAGTAAATTTTGTCCACCTGAGTGTCTCTGTATTACGATTATTGAAAATAACCCTGGTGTAGGAAGTATAAAAAACAAATTAAAGGCGTAAAAATACAGTGCCTGTAATATCTGAAGGTATGAAAATGGTTATAAAAGTTCTTGAAGATGAACAGATTACCAAGATACATAATGCCTCTCTGGAGATACTGGAAAGATGCGGAGTGGTTATTCCCCATAGAAAAATACTGGAACTTTTTGCTGACACAGGAGCAGATGTTTCTTTTAATACCAATCGGGTGAAGATACCACCTGACATTGTTATGCATCTGTTGAATAAAGCAGGTAGGTCATTCACTATTTACGGACGGGATATTTCCCGCAGAGCTGATTTTGGTAAAGATAAGAGGAATTATAACAGTATTGCAGGAGAAGCAATGTGGGTGGATAGTCCAGGTGATGAACGTCGTTATGCAACACTTCAGGATGTTGCTGTTGCATCCCGTTTTGCAGATGCTCTGGACTTCATCAATATAGTGGGGGCAATGGCTGACCCATATGAGCTTTCTGTTAAGTGGCGCAGTGTTGCTGTTGTTGCCGAAATGGTGCGCAATACTGTAAAACCCATAACATTCTGGTTTTATGACAGGCCGTCTGCTTCATATATTATGGAAATTCTTACTGCCCTCAGGGGAGATGAACTGCGGGCAAGGCAATATCCGCTTTTTTATCCATTTCTTGAACCGATAAGTCCACTCCGTTTTCCATTCAATGGACTGGATATCCTTTTTGAAACATCCCGTTTAGACCTTCCTGTTGCCATAGGTCCTATGGCACAAACAGGGCTTTCCGCTCCGGCAACTCTTGCAGGAACTATTGTACAGGAAAATGCAGAACTTCTGGCAGGAATCTGTGTAACGCAACTTATAAAGCCGGGGATTTCCGTATGTTATGGTGGTATATGCCATGCGTTTGATATGTCAACAACCCAGATGATTTTTGGAGGTCCGGAACAGGCAATATATGGTGTTGCTATGACACAGATGGGCAAGTATTATGGACTGCCTGTGTATATCAATGTGGGACTGACAGATTCAAAGGTCCCGGATGCTCAGGCAGGGCTGGAAATTGGAATAACTCTTGCGTTTGGTGTATCTGCGGGGGCTGACATTTTCGGGCATATGGGTATTTCAGGGGTGGACCAGGCATCTTCTCTTGATATGCTTGTTTTACAGAATGAGGTAATTGCCTATGTGGAAAAGATACTGTATAATCTTGAAATTAACGATGAGACACTGGCTGTAAAGGAAATCATTGATGTAGGTCCTGGCGGAAGTTTTATAGATAGAGAGCATACTGTAAAACATTTCAGGAAAGAACTCTGGTTTCCTAAATTGCTTGACAGGAATTACTATCAGCAGTGGTATAACTCAGGAGCACTGGATATGAAGGAACGATGCCGTCTGGAGAAAGAAAAAATTTTGAAAAGTCATAAGGTGGAGCCAGTTTCTTCTGAATTATCACGGGAACTGGATAGAATTGTAGATTCTGCCAGGAAAAATCTTGAGTAAGGGAGGTTGATTATGGAGAAAAAACAGGTGGCAGGATTTATTGTTTCACCCGACTGGGTAGAAAATCCCGTACTTTCCGAAAAATACATAAAAGAGATGTCAGAACATGGATATTATGCAGCAGTACTTTTTGTCAGGCATCAGAAACGGTCGGTTATTAACGAAAGGGTTCGTGATGCAATCAGAGAGATAGTAGATTTATGTCATAGATATAGTTTGAAGGTCATCCTTGATACAGACCCGACATTCTGGTCTCCTGATTTTGTTGAGGCACATCCTGAAGCAGCACTTCACATTATTAAAGGAATAGATGTAAGAGCAATAGATGGTTCATTTGAGTTCAGAGCGCCATTACCAATATTACAGGAGATGACCCCCTATATTTTCAACGATGTAGTTGCAGTTTTCAGAGAGGGAGGAGAATCTTATGAGCAGGTTCAGAAAAAGGATATCTCTTATGAATGGATGAATATCTTTCAGGGAGTGTTAATAAAGGGTTCAATAAGAGGGGGATATTCAGGGTCTCTCGTCTTTTATGTGGGTTTCAAAACCTTTGCCCTTGCTGACCTTTCACATCCTTTATATCTTGAGGGGCAGAAAAAACTGCTTGATATGTATAAAGGGATACCACTGGATGGTTTCGGATGGGATGAACCCGGGAAATATTCTGCACAGGGCTATTTCAAGTCAGGGGAGTTTTTCCCTGAATTTTTCCACAGGACTAATGGTTATGAGCTCTATTCACACCTGATATACCTGGACCATTGTGATAATACGCAGGATGCGGTCAGGGTGAGGTGTGATTATTATCGCACCCTTTCGGAGATGAATTTTATTGCTCAAAAAGAACATAATGAATATGCCCGTTCATTGTTCGGAAAAAATCTCATATTCGGTACGCATCAGACCTGGTCAGGTATTCCTGCAGACCTTGCAGGAGGAGTGATGGACTATTTCAAACTCGGCAGGGTATTGACTGCATCCTGGACGGATGGTTCCTGGGACTGTTCACAGTTCAAGTATCAGTCATATTTCTTTATCCTTGCAGAGAGTATAAAAAAAGAACTTAATTTCAGGGATGCATATTACAACGACTGGGGAACTATCTTCCCACCTGTGGAAAATATGCGGCTTGCCAATAGATTTAAGATGCTATTCCATATAAACTGGTTCAACATATTTTTTTCCGATTCCAGTGAATCCCTTTTTAACTACAGGATAGAACCACTGAAAAGTTATGCGAAGGAGGATGTAAAGGACCTTGATACCTTTGATAACTTTATAGGAAATAGCTTTTATCCTCACACAGACGTCGCTATTTTATATTCATGGGAGACAATAGCCGCTGCACCAAAATGGCTTGCACGTCTGTATTATATGATGTTTGCGAACCTTTCATTAAATCTTGTGGACAGCGGACTTTTTGGCGTTCAGATGTCCTGTGATGCCCTTGCCAGCGCAAAGATTGAGAAAGGGTATTTTACTGCCGGGAGATACAGATATCGTATCCTTATCGTCCCATATGGATATGTTTTACCACGGGCTGTCTATCTGAAAATCAAAGATTTGCTGGAGTCCTGTATCCCTGTGATTTTTTTAGGTCCTCCACCAGAGTTTGAATCGGAAAGCGGTAAGGTTATTTTATATGATTTTGCTGGATATGCAGGATTCAAACCGTTTTCTTTCCTGGACTATCAGCAACTTTATGCCACCCGGAAAGGACTTCCTTCCCCTTATGAATGGGAACCATCCTGGTCTGACTTCTCATACCCTGTTTCTGCATCTGATGCGGAAGTTTTTATGGACAGGGAAGGGCGTGTTTTATATTTAAAATCCCCGGATAAACCACTGTACTATATGCCTCAGGCAGACCCGAGGGAAGATGCTGTAAATCTTATAAAAAAGGTTTTACCGGCAGATATAGAAGTTTTTTCAGATGGGACATATTACAGGTTATATTATAGTGAAGAAAAAGAATCGTTTATTGTTGTTGCTGTTGCGAAAGGACATATTCCAGGATTTGACCTTACCCCTGCAAGTTATGGTTCCGGTCTGCGTGCACCGGTGAAGGAGCATCAAATAAAAATTCTTTTCCGATTCAAAAACGGGGAACTTGTTATGAGTGGAGGAAACTGGTGCGCTGTTAAAATTTCTAACAATCGTATTGTAGATAAAATTGGTAATTGTCCGGAGGTTATATGGCGGAAAAGATGACCCCGGGTGAAAGGGTTGAAAAGGTACTTCTTAAGCAGGGAGCAGACCGTGTACCTTTTACCATATATGAAGGACTTATGCCTCGCTCCACTGTTGAAAGACAACTGCGTAATGAAGGGCTGTGTCTTATATCGGGCACCAGCGTTTTCAGGATGCATCTGCTTGATGTAAAAGAACACAGTGAAGGGTTTTATAAGGATGGGGTGTGGTATGAAAGATGGTACTGGGATACTCCTTACGGGACACTCACTTCACTCCGCGTTCCTAAAGGATTTACCTTATGGACAAAGGAAAAGATGTTCAAGAGCAAGGAAGATTATAAAGCAGTTGCATTTTTAATCAAAAACAGGGTCTATGAGCCGATATATGATGAATTTGTAAAGCACAGGGAAGCAAAGGGGAGCGATTATTTCTGTACAACAGGGATAGGATATGAACCATTGCAGGAGTTGATTTATGGTATTATGGGAGTTGAAACATTCTGTATAGAGTGGGCGGAAAGACAGGATGAGGTATTAAAACTCTATGACCTCCTGGTTGAGGAGAGACGTAAGATTTACAGGATTGTTGCAGAATCACCTGCTATTTATGTGGGATATGGCGGTAATGTCTCTCCTGAAATAATAGGGATTGATAGATTCAGAAAATACTTTGTTCCTAATTACAGGGAAGCCGCAGAAATACTTCATAGACACGGGAAAATAATAGGGGTTCATTTTGATGCAAATAATAAACTTCTTGCTTCTGAAATTGCCAGTACAGAACTTGATTGTATAGAGGCGTTCACGCCACCTCCTGACTGCGATATGTCTGTAAAAGAAGCACTGGATATGTGGAATGATAAGATACTGTGGATTAACTTCCCTTCTTCCGTTCACTGTGCAGGGGAAGATGTTATAAGGCAAACAATGGAAGAGATTCTAAAAGAGGCAGGAACAGGAGAGCGATTAATAGTGGGAATTACAGAAGATGTACCTTCTGACCACTACCGTAAAAGTATGACGGTTATTTCAAGGGTTCTTTTTGAAAAAGGGAGGGTACCGTTGTCTTTATAAAAATTTAAAAGGGAGATAGAATGGCTTCAAAAAAAATTGCCTGTATCGGAGCAGGAAGTTTCCATTTTATGAGTGCAATTCCGGATATCCTTCTTGCTGATGGTCTTTATGGTTCAGAGATACTTCTCTATGATATTGAAAAAGAGAAGGCACGGCTTATGGCGGGCGCCTGTCGTAAGGTTGCATCTTCTCTTGGGACCGGATTTAAAATAAAGGTTGCTTCCTCCCTTGCTGAAGCAGTTGACTGTGCAGATTTTGTCCTTACATCCATAGGTGGGAGCGGTGCTGATATAAGCAGCAACGTGTACAGCTCTTATTATCATACTATGGATATGCATATACCTGCAAAATACGGCATCCATCAGGTTATAGGGGATACCTGCGGTCCTGCTGGTATGATGATGGCATTCCGTTCTCTCCCTGTGTATATGAATATCTGCAGGGAGATTGAAAAGAGATGCCCAAAGGCGATTCTTTTCAACCACTCAAATCCTATGGCTGTTTTGTGTCGTGCGATGTGTAAATATAGTTCTGTAAAGGTGATAGGAATATGTCATGGTGTACAGGCAGGGATTATTTATGCTGCGGAACTGCTTGGAGTGAAACCTGAAGAACTTGAATGTACCTGGGTGGGAACAAATCACTACTACTGGTTTACAGGTGTTTTTCTCGGCAAAAAGGATATGTATCCGGCATTAAAGAAAAAACTCAGGTATGCTAAAAAACAGGAAGGAAGGATATTAAGTGCAGAACTATCCCGTATATATGGATATCATATTGTCTATCCAAACGATGACCACATAATTGAATTTTACCCTTTCCTTACCCAGTTTCCCTCAGGGCAGGGCTCTCTCCCGTACGGTCTGGCAAAGAGTGCAAAAGCCCATGGATTTGATGAAGGGGCACCTTTCCCCGTAAGAGAATCACCGACAGAGAAAGTAAGACGGGATTTTTTTAGAAACTATAAAAAGATACTCGGTGGTATAAAGGTTCCTGAACAAAGAGTGAATAAAATTTATGGTGAAGCCATAGGTTCCATACTGGAATCAATGGCTCTGGGTAAAAGGGATGTATATATACTTAATATCCCCAATAGTGGTGCAGTCCCAAATCTCCCTGTTTATGCAATAGTGGAGATAGAGGCGGTTACAGATTCAAGAGGTGCTCGACCGGTTATTATGGGAGATGCTCCACCTGTGCTTAAAGGTATCTTAGAGAAGAGATTTGTCTGGCAGGAACTTGTTGTTGACGCAGGTGTAAAGGGTGACCGCAACCTTGCTTTACAGGCACTTATGGTAGATGAGATGGCAATTATACCAGAAAAAGCGGAAAAGATGCTTGATGAATTACTTGTGGCATCAAAGGAACTTCTGCCGCAGTTCTTTAAGAAACCAGGTAAAAAGTAAAAGGGGGATTACAGATGGACAGAAAGACAATACTTGGTGTTGAGTATTACAGGCCACCAAATCCTTCCATTGAATACTTTGGTTTTGACATTAAAAAAATAAAAAAGGCAGGATTATCGGTTATCCGTACATGGTTTCACTGGCAACAGGTCAATCCATCCGAAGGAAAATGGGATTTTACGAATTATGATAAACTTTTGAAAGAGGCGGGAAAGAATAACATTAAGGTATTGCTGCAGTTAAATATAGAAGTTCCACCTGAGTGGCTTGTAAAAAAATATCCTGAAGGTAGATGGGTAAATTCTGAAGGTATTCCTTATAATCCGCACAGTGTTGCAATGGCACAGGTGGGTACCTATCCAGGGCTGTGTCCTGATTATCCCCCTGTGAGAAAACATATGGAGGATTTTTTACTACACACTGCAGAGCATTACAGGGAACATCCTGCTTTATATGGATATGATGTGTGGAATGAAATAATGCCTTTTTATGGGGTGAAGAGCATCCACAACTATTTATATCATCCTGAGACAAAGAAAAAATTCGCTGCGTGGCTTAAAAAAAGGTATGAAGATATATCACTGCTTAACCATATTTATGGTGGCAGAAACTATGAAAGTTTTGATGATGTTCCAGTTCCTTCAGAAGAAGGGATTACTGTAGAACTTATTGACTTTTATGAATTTGCAGGGGACTGGATTCTTGATTACCTTAAATGGAAGGTTAATACTGTGAAAAAGATTGATAAAGGACATCCTGTTGTATCACATCCGGGAAGTGGTCCCGGTGCAGTTATATATCAACCTTACGACCCCTGTGAGATGGCTGCCGCAGTTGATAAATGGGGAGCAAGTTGTTATGAGATATATTTCTGGACAGCTGCTTTTCTTGCAGCACTTACGAGGGGTGCCTGCAAGGGTAAGGAGTGGGGATTTGTTGAGATGTGCGGAAGCCGTACCTGGTGGGGTCCCTACGGAAGCAAACTCAGGACACCTGAATTTCTTGAACAACTTGTCTTGCTTCCGATTTCCTATGGTGGAAGATTCAATATGTTCTGGCAGTGGCGACATGAAAGATTTGGACAGGAATCCCCTAATTTTGGACTTGTAGATGAAGATGGGGCTTTCAATAAAAGAACCGAAAGGATTGCTAATCTGGCGCAGAAAATTCTTGATAAACAGGATTTTTTTGATGGGCTTGAGTTTCCTCCTGGAGATGTAGGATTGTTGATAGACCTGCGTTCTATTTTCCTTGAGTATGCATCAAACCTTTCTGACAGGGACCGTCTTATTCTTTTTGAATACCTCGGATGGTTTTATTCTTTAAGCAGGGCAGGGGTTAATGTTGAGATACTTTATGGAAGTGATATTGCGAAGAATGGAATACCACCAAACATAAAACTTCTTGTTGCCCCAATCCTCAATATTGAGAGAGAAGGGATTATGGAGGCACTGAAGAAATTCGCTGAGAGCGAAGGAAATATCATCGCAGGTCCTTACCTTTTTACTTTTGATAGGTTTTCTTATATGAATGAAAAGGTGCCACCCGGATGTATGCAAAAGATATTTGGAAGTAAACGTGTTGAAGTCATCTTTCAAAAGGACATCCTTCTGGAAATTCCAGATATTGCTCCAGGGCTTAAACTGCCAGGGTATCACTCTCTGGAACTCTATGAATGTACGGATGCAGAGCCATGGGCTTTTTCAGGGGGCAACATATCCGGCACACTCCGTAAAAAAGGTAAGGCAGGTTACTATCGGCTGGGTAGTTGTGTTGGCACTCCTGCAGGTAAAGCCATATGTTTTCCTGATGATGCAAATGAAGAGATCTCAAAAATATCAGCGGGGCTGGAAACACTGTGTTTTAATCTGGCGCTTTCCTCAGGATGTTATATCCATAAAGTTAGAGCAACTGGAAATGTGCTTTTGCGTGTGTGTAAAAGTAGCAGAGGAGAAAATGTTGTCTTTGTACATAATCCTGAAGAGTCCCAGCAGGATATATGGCTCATCCCTGAATTTAGAATTAAAAAGGTTATGGATGTAATAAAAAATAAAGTGGTGCATATTAAAGACAACAGGGTATTTATCAGTTTGAAAGGCAGAGAATCATCCCTTTTAATATTAGATTAAACAGGAAAACAGTATGGACCTGAATAGAAAGGATATTATTTCCTCACATAACCTGATATTTGAGACTGCTCCGGATATCTGGCAGAACGGTTTCCCTGTAGGCAATGGCCATTTTGGGGCGATGGTATATCAGCCGGAAAACAGTATAGAATTTGCAATTTCAAAACTTGATGTCTGGGATAGAAGGGCAGACCTGCCTCCAAGAGTGCCCTTTTCAGAAATAAAACGTATTATTGCAGAAGAGCCCGAGAAACTGATTTCTGTACTTGCTACCGAGTCAAAACAGAAAACAGGGCAGTTGCCGGGTCCAAAACCCTGTGGAAAACTCAATATATCTTTTGATAAGGGGTTTATTGAACCAACGATTTTTGATAAAACGCAGACGCTGAATCTTTACGAAGGAATCTGTCAGGGTAATTACGAAATTTCAACCAAACAGATGGGATTTACTGTATTTGTCAGCCCTTATGAAAACTTGCTTGTTGTTAAAATGGAAGACCTGTGGACTGATGATAAACTGAAGTTTGCCTACACACAGGAGATTACATTATCACGGGAGATAGACCTTAATCTTGGAATGCCTGCTGTATTTTATCAAGATGGTATATCCTTTATAAAATACAAATTCCCTGACAATTTTGAATATGTTATAGGCTTGCTTGTAGATGGGATAGATACAGGTGAAATAGAAGTTTATCCTGACGCTGTAAAGATAAAAATAATGCTTGACTATCAGAAAAAAAGGAGATACTCATACTGTATATATCTTGCTGTCGCCACAGCTATTGATTCAGAAAATCCTCAGGAGCGTGTCTGTGAAATCCTTAAAACCTCAAAAGAAGAGGGATACAGAAGGGTTGAGAAAAGACATAAAGGATGGTGGGCAAATTTCTGGGAGAAATCAGCAGTACAGTTTGATAATAAGTTTATTGAAGCACTCTGGTATTTTTCTCTTTATCAGTTTGCATCATCTTCCCGTGGAGATATAGCCCCTGGACTTTTCGGGTTGTGGAACGCAAGTAAAAACCCTCCCTGGTGCGGCGATTACCATGGTGATATCAATATGGCTATGACCTACTGGCCAATTTTTTCCACCAACCACATAGAACTTGGTGAGCCATTTTTTAAGACATTTAGAAAGCTTTTACCTGTTTTTAAAAAACAGACAGAGGAGTTGTATCAGATAGATGGTATAAAATTTCCAATTGCCACTCTTGATACGGGAGTAGAACTGTGCGGTAATTACTACAGGATGATGCAGTGCACAACAGGTTTTTATGGACTGATATTCTGGAACAGGTATCTTTATACAAAGGATAAAAAAATTCTGGAAAAGGATGTATTTCCCGTACTTGAAGAAGGTGCAAAGTTTTATCTTGCTCTTACCGAAGAAAAAGACGGGCAGGTTATCATAGGTCCTTCCTGGGCACCGGAACAGGGTCCTATACCTGCGTATAACGTAAATAATGACCTTGGACTTATAAAGGCGTTATGGAAGGCATATGTAAAAGCATGTGATATTCTTAAGAAAAAATCACCGTACAGAGAAAAAGTTGAATATTACCTGCAGAACTTTCCTGATTATCCACAGAAAGGCGGGGAGTTTCTTGATTCCCTTACAGCAGGGGACTTTATAGGGTTAAGTCATCCTGGTTTGCTGGCTATGGTTGTGCCCGGTAATGACGTTGATGCTGAATCTCCACTTGCTCCTGTGGCTTTAAATACACTACATAATTTCCTGCCCCGACGGACAATCAGGAGGTCTTTTGCAGACAGGATAAGCAGTTCCTGTGATTTGACATGGCCATGGCTCCTTGCAGTATCAGTGAGATTGAGAGACCTTAAGTATGCAGAACATATCCTTATGGATATTGCTATCAGTGAGTTCCTTAAACCTAACGGGATGTTTGCTTTTATAGGAGGCGGGGTGTTTAATTCAAGAGAAGAAAAAAGAGCGGCATATAATCCAGAAGGTGCGCCTGTCCCTTATATTTCCCCGTCAGAGTATATACCTGCGGGCAAATGTGTCGCTCTCCATGCACTTTTTGCTCTTGCCTGCTCACAGAGAGGGAAGGAGCAGATGATGTCAATGCTCCAGCAACCATCAGGATTCTTATATGCGATAGATGAGATGCTTTTGCAGTCATATGGGGGCTGCATAAAGATATTTCCTGCTGTGCCTCGTTGTCTTGGCAAAAACTGTGCCTTTGATAAACTCCTTGCTGAAGGAGGATTTGAGGTTTCATCTGTTATGGAGAATAGAAAAACGGTATATGTGAAACTCAAAAGTTTATGTGGAGGGCTGTGTAGATTAAAAATATACAATATGAAGGAAAGAGAAATTGTTTTTAAAACATCCAGGGGTAAAGTTATTAAACCGGAAAAACTTTCGGATGGTACATACCAGTGGAATACTGTTAAAGGTGAGATATATATGTGGAAAGATAAACAATGGAGTTTTAAAAAAAGTATCTGGAAGGTTGAAAGTCCATCTGTAAAGACGTTTATAGATTTATGCGGGAATACTATAACCTATGGCAAAAAAGGGCATATATTTGAGAGATAGGTAAAAAACATTCAGGAGGGAAAACCACAATGGATTTAATTTCTGCTGGGAAAGGTAATCCTTACAGGGATTGGTTTAACTCGGGAAAATTGATAGGTGTATCTGCCGATGGCTTAACTGTGAAGGATTTTCAGAAAGGTATGAGGGTTGCATCTGTCTCCAGAAAGAAAAGAGATTGTGAAACTGTTGTGAATATCAAATGGGCGCATCCCTCAGGTATGGAAGTGGATGTTAACTATTTTATTTTCAGCGATACAGATGTTATAGAGTGGGAAGGTAGAGTATATAACAGGGGCAAGCGAATTATAAGGGATATCAAACCGTTTTCCCTTTTTCTGGATGGCTATGTATATGGTACAGGCAACCCCCATATAACCACTGTTTACGGAGGCGCAAGTACTTCCGAGGCATATCCTCCACTTTCATACAGGGTATTTGAACAGGAAGGTACTGTGGAACTTATCTGTGGAAGGGAGGGTGGCCGTTCCACTGAAACCTTTATACCCACCCTTATAGTTAATGATTATTCTACAGGCAGGGGATTTTTTCTTGCATATGAATGGCCCTGCCGTTCTATCGTTCAGATGGGGTCACGCCGTATATCCAGCAGTAAGATGGGTATGCATATATGGGCACATCCTGGCTGGGTTATGTTTGACTTAAAACCTGGAGAAAGTGTATATCTGCCACGGGTGGATATCGGATTTTTTAATGGGGATGGGGTTAGTGGAAGCAACGCCTTACGCAGACATATAAAAAGACATATATTAAGACCTGTTAAAGAAGGAAGTTCTCTCCCCCCTGTTTTTTACAACCACTATTTCGGATGGGGTAACGAATTTACAGCAAAAGATTTGAAAAAAGAAGCAGATGTTTATTCAGAACTCGGGATTGAATATTTTGTCGTGGATGCCGGGTGGTTCAAAGGAGGATTTCGCAAAGGTATAGGAAACTGGGATATGGTGGACAGCAGGAAATTTCCAGAAGGGATGGAAAATTTCTCAAGGTATGTTGAAAAAAAAGGTATGAAATTTGGTGCATGGATTGAGATAGAGTTCGTTGAGAAAGATGCAGAATGGATGAAAAAACATCCTGACTGGTTTTATGACGCAGGATATCTCCAGAATCCCGGATATTACTCCAGGGAATTTACAGACCGCCTTTTAAAACTTGATAATAGTTCTGTAAGAAATAAAGTTGCTGACTGGCTGGAGTTATGGGTTAAGAGATACAATATAAAATGGGTCAGATGGGACTTCAACAATACTCCGCTTCCTTTCTGGATGGTAAATGAGAGGGGGCAGATGGGTAAAATACATATTGAATATGGAGAGGGGTTGCTTTCTCTTCTGGATGAGTTTATGCGAAGGTGTCCCGATGTTCATATTGAGGCATGTGCAGGTGGCGGACACAGGGCAGACCTTGGAACACTCAGAAGGGCACACTCCCTCTGGATGAGTGATAATTCCCACTCCTATAATACAATAAGAAGGTTTCAGGCAGGGTTTAACAGGGTGATAACAGCAAACTATTGTAATTCCTGTTTCTTGTATGCCACACATAAGCACCAGAGGGTTCAGAGTATATCTTCCATTAGAAAAAGTGGCTATCCTTCAGCGGTTCTGCGTTCGCGGATGGGTGGTAGTTTAGGGTTTGCAGAGAAGACATGGTTCTGGACCTCCCGTATAAAAAAATATCTAAAGGATGAGATTGAGAAATATAAGTCGGTGAGGCATCTTCTTATGGAGGACTACTACCCTCTTTTCTCTCCGCGCAGTATGAAGGAATTTGACGGATGGCAATTCCATTCACCAGAAAAAGGAGAAGGATTTTTTATGGTTTTCAGATGCGAATCTCCTTCAGGGAAAACGGAGCTGTTGCCACAGGGCTGGAAACAGGGGGAAAGATATGAGATAATTGATATGGATACAGGGGAAAAAATAAGAGTTTCAGCAGGTAAGGAGATACCGCTTTATATTGAAGAATTAGAGGGTGTGAAATGGTTTAGATATAGAATGCTATGAATTCAGAACAGGGAGGGGAAAATGGTAAAGAAAATGCTTATAATTCTGCTTCTTCTGGGTATTTCTGCATACACAAAAGCAGAAGAGGTAAAAACAAAGGTAACAACCGGTGGTGCATCTGCAGCGGACATTGTTTCATATCAGGGACCCAAGGCAAGGATTGCTGTTGGAAGTTTTGAAGTTAAGGCGGCAAAGGCATACGGAAGGATAGGTGAAGGGATACAGGATATGCTTATAGATGCGCTTTTTAAAACGAACAGGTTCATAGTTCTTGAAAAAGCCGCAGTGGCAGACCTTCAGAGCGAGTATGCATTAGGTGAGAGCGGGTGGTCATCCGAGGCACCTGCAAAGGGCACTTTTGAGACGGCGGATATCATACTTACCGGTGCAATTACCGCTTTTGAACCCGACTATCAGAAGACAGGCGGAGGCGGTGTGGTCATTCCACTTCCTTTGAAGATAGGTGGTGGTTTGAAGGTAGAGAAAAAGGAGGCATATATAGCGGCAAGCATACGGCTTGTTGATGTCAGAACGAGAAGGGTGATAAAGACAGGTACAGTTGAAGGATATTCTTCAAAGTCAAGTTTGGGAATTATAGGAGGTGGACTTATAGGGTCGGTTGCTCTGGGTGTTGGATTTGAAAACTACAAGAATACACCTATGGAAAAAGCGGTTATGATAATGCTTGAAAATGCCATAAAGGAGATTGTAGACAGTGTTCCTGCAGAGTATTACAGATATACAGCAGAAGGGAAACAGATTCCTTCGGCAGGGGAAAAGAAGCCACTGGGTATAGTAGGTGGTCTGGACAAATTCAGTTCTGGTGGGAGTGTGATTTTATCTGAGGACTTTTCAAAATATAACACAGGGGCGGTTCCTGAGGGTTGGACACTTAATAAGACCTCAGTGGAAGTGGCTGAATATGAAGGGAAAAAATGGATGAGATTTTTAAATTCCGGGAATGTCCAGAAAAAGGCAAAGGTTGATTCTGATTACTCCCTTGAGATAACACTTTTTATTCCTGATACAGCAACAGGATTCTCTTTAAAGTATGGAGACATTCCTGAGTGTGAGATAACAGGGAGTTCTTTGAAGGTCGGTGGTGCATCAGCAGGAACATTTAACAGGGATGGAATACATACTCTTGCTGTTTCAAGAAAGAATGGTCAGTTAGTATTTTATCTTGATGGAAAAAGGACATATACCACGACACCGCAGGGCAGTTTATCGGAAAATTTAGTTATTTCTGTTAAGGGAATAGATATAAATCAGGGGCAGGAATTTATCTTTACTGATGTTAAAATTGCAGAGTACAAATAAAGGAATGCCCCGGTCAACTCTATTGACTGAAAGGTACAGGGGCACAAAAGGAAGAAAATGGAGATTCGGTGCTTTTCAGTTGACGGCTATCACTGAAAAAGATGAATACAGTAGGTGTTGAAGTTGGGAACAGTAATATAAAAATTGGCATTTTTGATGGGAAAAAATTGAAAGATGTTTTTCTCTTCCCTGCAGAAGATATAAAAAAATTGAGTATTCCCGCCCGTTTGAAAAAGATAAAACCTGTTTTTACAGGGATTGCTTCAGTGGTTCCTGGTATAAACAACCTGTTGAAAAAAAGGTTTGCCAGTATATCAGGAAAGGATGTTTTTTCTGTTACTCCTTTTGACTGCGGGATACCACTCAAGGTTAAAAATCCTGATAGGGTGGGTGTTGACAGGGTATTGAACTGTAAGGCGGCAATAGGCCTTTTTAATTCCGGGGTCATAGTTATTGATATAGGAACTGCTATTACAGTAGATTATGCCTCAAAAAAGGGATTTATGGGTGGCGTAATAATGCCAGGCCCTTCACTCTGGAAAAACTCCTTAACCACCACAGCAATGATAAGAGAGATAAAAAAGGTGAAAGGGTGTATACCCGGAAAGGATACATCTGAAGCAATATATGGCGGAATAAGATACGGGATACCTGGAGCAATAAACAGTATAGTTGCGGTTTATAAGAAAAGATATCCTGATGCTAAAATTATTCTTACAGGAGGAGGTAGTGAAGAATTCAGGATGGATATAGAGTTTGATATAATGAGGCGATATCTTGCCCTTGAAGGTCTCGGTATGGTGCTATATGAAAGATATGAAAAAGATAGAGGAAAATACCTGTGAACAGATAGAAGGTATCCCTGTATATTATTTCGGCAGAGTTACATCAACAATGGATGTGGCAGACGGATTCCTGAAGGAAGGGAAGACAGGAATAATTGTTGCGGA
>DAONKS010000012.1:0-20401 GCA_035406305.1 bacterium
ACCCTTCTTACAGAAAGTATCTCATTTATAGCGCCAGTGCTTACATCTAACTTTGAAAATTTTAATACAGGGCTGTTCTGCTGCCCTGAGGAGACAACCACAGAACTGTAAAAGTCCGACCAGGAGAAAGAGATGGGAACATCAGGAAATTTTATGTTTTTCACCAGTTTTAGATTATCATCAAAAACATATATTGAGTTTTCATCCCTGCAGAGAAGCAGAAGTAGATTTGAGTTTTTATCAATCATTGCCTCAGGAAATATAAGTTTTTCCTGCTTTCCTCCAGATTTCACTCCCGGATAGGAATATCTTCCCTTTTTCGTCCCTGTTTTCAGGTCAAAAGAGATAACTTCTCCATCTGTTGTTATATAAAAAAGAGTTCTGGACACCGGTTCAACTGCCAATCTTACATAATGTTTACCACTGAGTGCTGTATCAAAAGAACGAAGAACCTTACCTGTATTACAGGACACCTCATAAATATCATTTGTTAAAATCCCTGTAAGATAGACATTGCCTCTGGTTTCATCCACAGTGATATACATACCCTTCAGTATATTCGGAAAACTGTGTCCTAATCTCAATCGGTTTATATCTATGGTCTTTTTGGGAGTAAGTTCTTTAAATTCCTCAAACTGCGGTTGCGGAGATTGAGGAACTTCCAGTGTCTTTTTCTCAGGAAGGGGCTTCGGCGGTATCTTTCCCTTTTTAGGCGGTTTTGGTAAGGGAGTCTGTGCAAAAAGTATTGTTGTCAGCAGAAAGATAAAAAGTAAAATTTTTCTTTTCATCTTCTTATCCTCCGTTTACTTTGGAAATTCAAATTTTATATCCACATCTTTTTTCTCTTCAGGTGTTGCCTCAAAAAGCGGCCTGTCTTTGTAGTTAAGCATCCCTGCTACAATCATATCCGGTATCTGATGAATCCTTATATTGTAGACATTGACACTCTCATTATAAAGTTCCCTTCTGTCCGCTATCATATTTTCTATCTCGCTGATTCTGTTCTGCAATTGTATAAAGTTGTTGTTTGCCTTCAGGTCAGGATAACTTTCAGCGACTGCAAAGATGGTTTTTAGCGCACCTGTGATTGCTGTATCTATCTTTTCCTTATCTTCAACTGAACTGGCTTTAAGATACTCTGTTCTTAATCCCACTATTTTCTCTAAGGTCTCCCTTTCATACTTCATATACCCTTCACATACCTTTACAAGTTTTGTTATCTCATCGTGCCTCTGTTTCAAAAGCACATCTATATTGGACCAGTTCTTGTCTATATCCCTGCGGAGTTTTATGAGTCCGTTATAGATACTCACAAAATACAGAAAAATCCCTATTACTACAAATGCCACAAACGCAATTATAATCATTCCCATTTTTTCCTCCTCTTTTTCAATCCCTATTTTATAATAATTTTGAAAATATAATAAATAAGTATTTTCAGGCATACCAGAGAAAGTACAACACCGCCGAAGATGCTGAAAAATACCCTGTATTTATAACTGTTTACAAGTTCTTTTTCGCTTTTATTTGATATAAGAAAGTGCCTGTCCAGTTCACCCTTGCCTATCACTATATTCTGAAGGTGTCCTGGTATATTATGACTGCTCTGTTGAAGGTTATTTTTAACATCTTCAAAGTCCTTCTTCACCTGTTCTTTGATTTTTTCCCTTGCAATCTCCCACTCTTTCTCATCTATCCACATATCTTTATTGATGTCCAGTTTTATCTTCTCTTCGGGATTTTCTATGATTTCCTGTATCCGTCTCTCTACCTCACTCTGTATCTTTTCCTCTATTCCCTCCACCCTTTTTGCAGTGCCAAGAACATAGACAGGCTCTTTATCCATTAGGTTCCATTCTCTATATCTCCTGTTTCCTTCTATGTTCGTATATCTTAACGGAAGGTCTGTCTCCGCTCCTGAAGGGTCTACCATAACCGAACCTGTATCGTCCTGAACAAAAAATGGAATGTCTGACTTTACATCAAGGTCCTTAACCCATCGTGCTGAATCTTTTGTTCTTACAAGGTGTTCCTCAATGATGTGGAAAAAGACACAGGGAGATTTTGTGTATGGTCCTGTAAGGAGAACATCAGCAATTGCAGTACCCTGAATTTCAACCTGTCCCATTGCTATGGAACGAATCTTTGAAGTGGGTATATTCTGGATAAGCCGCTTTTCCCATAATCTTCTGAAGCCATTTAAAAAAAGATATATGCCTGCAAAGAATCCTATTGTTGACCAGAGTAAAATTCTTACATCTATATCTGTTTTCATTAATCTTCCAGTCACTTTTCAGTGCTTGAAGTGCCTCATACCCGTCAGCACCATTGCAATACCGTATCTGTCGCAGGCAGCAATTACTTCTTTATCTTTCAATGCACCTCCTGGCTGGATAATGGCACTCACCCCTGCCTCTTTCAAAACATCTATACTATCAGGGAATGGGAAGAATGCATCAGAAGCACAGACAAGGGGCTTTATCTCCTTCTTGAAGTTATCCCTCATCTTCATTACAGCAACCCTCGCAGAGTCATACCTTGACATCTGCCCTGCACCAATTCCTGTGGTCTGGTTCTCTGTGGCAAGCACTATGGTGTTTGACTTTACAAACTTACATACAGTCCATCCAAACTTAAGGGCTGTCATCTCCTTTTCGTCAGGCGCTCTTTTAGTCACAACCTCAAGTTTCTCAAATTCCTTATCGTCTGGTGTCTGGACAAGTAGTCCGTCGTTCAGTGTTTTAAAGTCGTACCTCAATTTTATATCTGTCGGGCTTTTTATCACCCTTAAGTTTTCCTTTTTTCTTAATACAGCAAGAGCATCCTCATCATAGTCAGGTGCAATGACAACTTCATAAAACCTTTCCACTATCTTTTCAGCAACCTTTCTTTCCACCTTCCTGTTAAATCCCACAATACCTCCAAAGGCACTTAACGGGTCTGTCTCAAGCGCCTTTTCGTAAGCGGTGGACAAATCATTCCCCACAGCAACACCGCAGGGATTTGTATGTTTGACTATAACACAGGCAGGAAGGGAAAACTGGTTTACAAGTATATAGGTTGCCTCCATATCAAGAAGGTTATTGAATGAAAGTTCCTTGCCCTGAAACTGCTGTCGTGGAAATTCTTTATCAGAAAATCTGTACCAGGCGGCTAACTGATGAGGGTTTTCTCCATATCTTAAGTCCTGCACCTTTATAAGCCGTATGTTCATCTCATCAGGCAGTGGTTTTTCTCCTTCTACCTTCTTTGAAAAATATGATGCAATAGCAAAGTCATACCTTGATGTATGCCTGAATACCTCCATAGCACACCTGAATGAAAAATCTTCACTCACACAACCATTATTTTCCTCCATTTCCTTTATAAACTCTGCATAGAGTTCTGGTTTTACAAGCACACAGACATATTTATAGTTTTTTGAAGCAGCACGTATCATTGTAGGACCGCCTATATCTATGTTTTCAATAATCTCATTATGGGATGCACCCCGTTTAAGTGTCTCTTCAAATGGATAGAGATTACACACGATAAGGTCTATGGGGACAAGGTCATTTTCTTTCATCTGCTTCTGGTGTTCTTTATCGTCCCTTATTGAAAGTATGCCGCCATAAATTCTTGGATGGAGGGTTTTCACCCTGCCGTCAAGTATTTCAGGAAAACCGGTAAACTCTGATACATCCTTTACCTTTATTCCACTATCCCTCAATGCCTTTGCAGTTCCACCTGTTGAGATAATTTCAACGCCCTTCTTACTCAAAAAATCTGCAAGTTCAACGATACCCTTCTTATCAGAGACACTTATTATCGCACGCCTTATCTCAATCATTTCTGTCCCTCCTTATTTTTAAAATACCCTTTATCTTAATCTTTTCAATACTGCTTTTTGGATTACAGAAAACCTATCTTTTACTCCGAAGTCCTCATAAAGACTTTCTGTCAAAGAGCCACTCGGATAATTTGTTTTCTCCTGTATGGCTAGTAGTTCTGTTATGACAAGTAGAAATTCTACTGTGAACTCTCCTACTTTATCTAATTCTTTAAATGGTTCAATATGTTCTGGTTTAAAAAACTGAAGTGCTGGAGGAAAGGTATTTATTGGACTTATTGAATTAAACATTGTTAAAATATGCTCTTTCAATCGAAGAGTAAGCAAAGGATTATAAGCATATTTTACATACATTTCAACTATTAAATGAATATGAGCAGGAGTGCGTTCTCTTTTATTAGGTTCTCTAAACTTTACAATAAAGTCATAGGGAGATTCGGGTTTTTTACCAGGATAGACTCCGATCTGAATATTTGTTGCAGTTGTGTAAATAAGGTCATCTTCCTGTAATTTTTTAACTCTCCATATTTTATAAGATGCCATCAGATAATAAAAAATAGATTTCAAAAAAATAAGAACTTTTCTCATTTTTTAACCTCATATACTAAGAGATACTGATGTGCTATTTTTAAATATTCTTCCGATTTTTGATTTTCTGAATTCAAATTTTCATAAGTCACAACTATTATTTCTTTAAGCCATAGATTGTCGTGTTTTAACATATCTACAATCTTTTTAGCAAGAGGTTCTATATACCCATTAACCCTTACGTCTCTTGTCTGGATGACAAGAAATCCTCCATTATTTAAATGTGGCACTCCTTGATCTACAATATTTTCTATCTGTTTTAGATAATATTCCACTTCCAAACAGGAATGGATATCCTTTAAAAAAGGAGATTTAATGAAAAGAAGGTCCCTTCCTTTTTGTTTATCTTTTAAACTTACATTACCTTCGGATTCAAAGGTTATAATTGAATAATTTCTGTTTTTTGAATACCTATCAATTACATTTTTGTTTAATATATATTCAAAATCTTTCTCCGGGAATAACCACACTGTTGTAGTTTCAAATTCATCCAATCTTTTTTTAAAAATAGGTTTTTCTGAAGTAGGAACCGGTAAATTATAATCAATTTTTTCCTCTTTTACGATTGAACAGGTGTGTGTTGCAGGTTTTTCAAAGATTGGCAGATACTCATGAGATAAAAGAAGGAAATTGTGCTTAATACTATTTTTATACCAGAAACCTGTTGTTTTACAGTTATGCTGTCTTTTAATAACAAGTTCTTTAAGCATAAAACCTGCTTTTAAGTAAACATCTATAAGTTTAAATCCCAGTGGAATCACATGTTTTTTTCTGCGGAGATCCCCTATTAAAATGACACACTTTCGGCCAGGCTTCAACACCCTATAACTTTCTTTTGCGACTTTTAACATCTCCACTAAAAAATCATCTATATCCAGAAATGATAGGTCTCCTTCTTTTGAATTGGTATAATGAATGATATTAGCATAAGGGGGATGGGAACAGATTAAATCCACAGAAGAGTTCTTTAAAAAAGATAAGTCCCTCGCATCCCCTACAAATAACTCGGGTTCGTAGGTATTACACTCATTTTCCCCGAGTAGAAATAACTGATCATTTTTTATATCAAAACTTGTATTCCTCTTTGCTATCTCAATTGCCTTATCATTAATATCAAGTGCGATGCATCTCCGCCCTAAAAGTTTACATTCTATAGCGGTAGTTCCTGCTCCACAGAAGTAATCTAAAACCAACTCTCCTGGTTTTGAATATTTTAGAATTACATTTCTTGGAATATAAGGAGACCAATTCCCCCTATACTCACCACTGTGAGTTGCCCAATTCCCTCTCTTTTTAAAACTCCAGACGGTGGTATGTTCTTCTTTGAAATCTTCAGGATAAAATCTTTTTATTTCTTTATGCAGTTTAAAAGCACTTATATTAACTCCTTGAGAACGAGTGATAACTTGCTCAATATATTTAAATGTAACCCCATATTTTTTGCCGATCTCTAAATCAGAAGTCCCCCTCTTTTTCTCTATTAAAATCGCCTCTTCAAATTCTTTCTTATTTTTATAATCTACCTTCTGTTTAAACATTGCCTTTTCTCGCTACTTAACACTATATATCGTCCACATAGAAAGGGTACTGGCCAGTACTGCTAATATTGTAAACGGAAAACCGATTTTAACAAAATCTTTGAAGGAGACCTTATAGCCGTTTTTCTTAAGTAAACCCACACCCACCACATTACAGCTTGCACCAACGGGTGTGATATTCCCACCTATGCAGGTTCCGAGTAAAAGCCCGAATAAGAATACATAGGGATTTAATGACAACCGCTGGCAGAGTATCTGTACGCCTGAAATCATTGCCATTGTATAGGGTATATTATCCACAAAAGAAGATACAAACACAGAACCCCAGATAATAATATTGTAAAGAATAAATGGATTTTTACCACCTGTCTTTTGAAGAAAAACCGCAATATCCTCAATAAAACCCATATTTTTCAGTGTTCCAACAAGGATAAAGATACCTACAAGCAGAAAGAAACTTTCCCAGTCAATATGTTTAAGCTCAAACTTTTCTTCTCTCTCTTTTATAAAAAACCATACTAGTCCACAGGCAGCGTAGAAAAGACATATTACAGCAGGAAAGTATCTGAATCCATCGCCAAAAAAAGAACTGATTGCAAGTGAAACCAGCATAAAGATAATTAAAGAAAGTGGTATATATGACTTTATTGCCTTCTTCTCCGGTAGCGGTTCCATTATCCCCTTTTCTCTTCTGAAAAAAAGGTACAGGACAAAAAAACTTGCCACCGCCCCTATCTGGACAAAAAAGAATATGCCCGGTCTACCCGCTGTCAGAGAAAATTTTGCGGCAGACATAAAGAAGAAGTCATTGAAGTTCATACCTGATTCCATTGCAAGTATAATACTCGGACTATCTCCAACCATTGTTGCACAGCCCTGAAGATTACTTGAAATAGCCATACCCGTTATAAGAGGCACAGGGTTTATTCTATGCCTTCTCGCCAGTTCAAGTGCAACAGGAGCCATTATCATAATTGTGGCAATATTTTCCACAACCATTGATATAATGCCTGTAATAATACATATACCCAGATATACAAACCATACGGGATGTCTCTTCTCAGAAACATAAGCCACCATAAAAGCAGGGATACCTGAGAAGGCAAAAAGGAAAGAAAGAATACTGGTTCCGAGAAAGATACCTAAAACATTATAATTGAGTAATCGCGGAATATCTGACAACCCTGTAGAACCTATTATTAAAAAGAGAAGGATGGCACCATATACAAAGTAAAGCGCCTTTTCTCTTTTTATAACTATACCTGCATACGCAATAAAAAATATAAGGAGTGTTAAAATTTTTACCATTAGAAGTTCCACTTTTCATATAAATATTCCGGTATCTCTTCAAGAAAAAGGGACCTGTCGCCCCTAAATGTTCTATAAAAGTCCCTGGTAAAGTAGGTAATGTAGAGGTCTTCCTTTGCCCTTGTTACTGCGACATAGAATATCCTTCTTTCTTCTTCAAGTGCCTGTATATCCATTGTAGAAGAAGGATGCGGGAAGTGGTTGGCTGAAACACCTATGATGAACACAATCTTCCACTCAAGCCCTTTTGCCTGATGTATTGTGGAAAGCACCAGTGGAGAAGATTTTTCTATCTGTTCTCCCTTTGAGTATTCCTGTAGAGATGCCTCGGATATAAAATCAGTAAGATTTGAATAGGCAGAGGCAATTTCTTTAAGCATCTCTATATCCTGATATCTCTCAGTCTCATCTTTATATTTTTTAGCAATATAGTCATAATATCCTGAATCCATTATGAGTTTAATACCTGCCGGTATGCTTTTTATATTCTGTATCTTTTTAAGGAGCGCAAGGAGTGCCTTGAGTTTACTGGATGCCCTTATATCAAGGTCTCCTTTTTCCATCCCTTCCATAATTTCATCCATGCTGTTCATAACGGAAATATACGGTATCAATCTGTCTGCTGTTCTACTCCCTATGCCTTCTGTCTGGACGAATAACCGCCTCCAAGAGACCTCATCCCTTATATTTTCAACCACCCTGAAATATGCCATAATATCTTTTATATGCGCCTGCTCAAAAAACCTCAAGCCACCCCTTACAATATATGGAATTTTCAATCTTGAAAGCCCTATTTCAAGTTCTGCTGCCTGGTATCTTGACCTGAAAAGGATACCAATATCCTTTGGATTAATGCCGCTATTGAGCAGTTGAAACACGCGCTGAGAAACAAAAAGCGCCTCATCTCTGGGACTGTAACATTTAACAACAACGGGTTTTACCCCTGTTTCCCTTACACTTTTCAATGTTTTGGGATATCTTATATGATTATTGAGTATGCTTTTATTGGCAAAATCAAGAATCTGTGGAGTGCTTCTATAGTTTATATCAAGATAGAATATCTTTGCGCCAGGGTAGATTCTCGTAAACTCCATAATGTTGTTTACTGTTGCTCCCCTGAAAGAATAAATACTCTGGGCATCATCCCCCACTACCATTATATTTCTGTTAACCCTGGCAAGTTGATAAAGGATAAGTGACTGTAATCTATTTGTATCGTGGTATTCATCCACAAGGATGTATCTGAAGTTTTCTGATATCACAGAACCAGTTCTTTCATTTTTAAGCAATTTATAACAGAAAAGTAGAAGGTCATCATAGTCCATAAGGTTAAGCCTTCTTTTTGTCTTCTGGTAATTGCTCCATATTGTTTCAAGTCGGTGTATAAAGGAAGAATGGTCAGGAAATCTAGTGTTTACAACATCCTTAATGCTCTCAACCGTATTAACAGACAAACTGAATATCTTTTTTATATCGGCAGGTTTAGGAAATCCTTCCATAGTATCTGGCTCTCCTGTAATTTTCTTAAGAACCGAGATACTATCTTCTTCATCCATAATGGTATAATTTGAAGAGATACCCAAAACCTGCCCGTATCTTCTCAGCAACACATTGGCTATATGATGGAATGTCCCTGCCCACAGTCCTCCAGGATATGAACCGAGGAGTTTCTCCATCCTTGTTATCATCTCTCTCGCTGCCTTATTGGTAAATGTGACAAGCAGTATTGATGATGGGGGAAAACCTTTTTCAAGTAACCAGCATACCCTGTATACAAGAACCCTCGTTTTCCCTGACCCGGGTCCTGCGAGAATAAGACAGGGACCTTCTCCTTCCTTTACAATACGAAGTTGCTCCTCATTTAATACCTTTTCATAATCAATACCTTCAGAAAGTTTCAGGTTTGTCATCCCCTTGCCCCTATGGTAAGATATAAAACTGCCATCCTTACTGCAATCCCATTGGTAACCTGCTCCAGTATAAGAGACCTGTCTCTTTCAGCAATATCCGACCTTATCTCTACACCTCTGTTCATTGGACCTGGATGCATAATGAATGAACCGTTTTTTAATATCTTTTCATATCTGTCTTCGTCTATACCGTAATAGCTGCTGTATTCTTTGAGGGATGTAAGAAAATTCTCTTTCTGCCTTTCTCTCTGTAATCTCAAAAGATAAACCACATCTGCATTCTCTAATGCATCATCAATACAGTAGGTTAGTTTTGCCCCCATCTTTTCTATTTCAACAGGGATAATTGTAGGTGGTCCACAAACAAATACTTTTGCACCTAACTTTGTAAACCCCCAGATGTTTGACCTTGCAACACGGCTGTGAAGTATATCCCCGATAATTGCTATCTTAATACCTTTTATCTTCCCTATCCTTTCCCTTACCGTAAAAAGGTCAAGCAGTGCCTGTGTGGGATGTTCATGACAACCATCGCCTGCATTTATCACTGCTGAGGAGACACTCTGTCCTATAATCTTTGGGGCACCTGCAATAGAATGTCTCACAATAAAACAGTCCACCTTCATTGCTTCTATATTCTTTGCAGTATTTGTTATGGTCTCTCCTTTTGATATGCTGGATGTGGATACATCAAAACTCAACACATCTGCAGAAAGCCGCTTTGCTGCAAGTTCAAAAGATGTCCTTGTGCGGGTGCTCGGCTCAAAAAAAAGGTTGACCACAGTTTTTCCCCTCAAAGGTGGAACCTTCTTAACACGGCGGGTACTTACCTCCTTAAAGGAAACTGCCATATCAAGAATTGTCTCTATCTCATCCTTTGTGAGTTCTTCTAAACCTATCAGGTCTTTCCGTGTCCACTTCATTTTCTCTCCACAACTAAAACTTCATCAACACCATCTATCTCCTTTACCTTTACCTCTACCATCTCGCTTTTCTTTGTCTTAACCGACATCCCCACAAAATCAGCACTTATGGGAAGTTCTCTATACCCTCTGTCTATAAGAACAAACAGTTTCACCAGTGCCGGTCTTCCCAGATCTGTAAGTGCATCAAGGGCTGCCCTGATAGTCCTCCCTGTAAATAGCACATCGTCCACCAGTAAAATCTTTTTGCCATCTATGTCAAAAAGAACATCTGTTTCAGAGACAACGGGATGGGCATCCACTGTGCTGAAGTCATCACGATAGAAAGAAATATCCAGATAACCCACAGGAATATCTCCTGCGGACAGGTGCTTTTTTATTCTGTCGGCAATGACTGCCCCCCTTCTTCTAATTCCCACAATTGCGACATTTTTAAGTCCCATATCCTTTTTAATGCAGGCAGATACATTTTTAATAATGCCTTCCATTTCTTTACTGCTCATTATCTTTGTCATGTTTTAATAATATCACAATAACCATTACTTTGAAAACGGCTATATACCCTGAACAACTCTTCTCGCAAGAATAGAAGGTAAACCCTTTTCAATTATTTTTTTCCTCGTAATTTCTGCAGGATATTCTATACGATAAAGTGCAAATAAACTCTTCTCTGTATCATATATGGCAGCACAGGCAAAGGGAAATCCATCCCTTGGCTGTCCTGTACTTCCAACATTTATAATATATTTATAGCCCTGCTTTCTCTCAATCTCCATCTTACCGCTAAAATCAGGATGAATTATCTCTATCCTTTTTTCTTCCGCTTTCTTTCTATATCCGGCAGGCATATGTGTATGTCCTATAAAACATAGTGTTTTATCCAGAATTGTAAACTCTTCCTCGGCATCTTTTTCACTCAGTATATATTTGAAAAGTGGCTGGGAAATAGATGCATGAACAAAGAGGATATCATCCACCTCTTCCTTTTCTCTGAAATTTTTAATGGCAATTAAAGAACCTGAAGATATATTTTTTTCTGTCCATAGAAGAGAAACCCTTGCAATATCTTTAAAAGTGCTGTAGTTCCCTGTTATAATACCTTCTTCATGGTTCCCTTTAAGTACCAGGTGTGCTTCTGTCCTGATAATTTCAATACACTCTTCAGGGTCGGGACCATAACCAATCGTATCTCCTAAAACAGCAAGAAAGTCAATCTGACCGTTCAGAAAAAGAAGGGTTGAATTGAGGGCTTCAAGGTTTCCATGGACATCAGAAACTATGCCTATTCTCATTTAAGAGAAGTTCTCCTGATAATCCAGATATAATGTTTCAAGGTCGAATTTCAGCTCTGCAGCACTTGCATATCTTTTAAATGGGTCTCTCTGTGTTGCCTTTACAATGATTGAATATATCTCTTCTCTCCCTTCCAATTTATCCTTAAGAAATTCATCAAGTAACACCCCTATAGAATATATATCACTTCTCTTATCACTCAGTCCTTTTGCTCTCTCAGGTGCCATATATCCTTCCGTACCACCACTATATCCGTTTTTCCTGCCGAACCATCTGTGTAATTTTTCTGCATAACCAAAATCCGTCAGTTTTAAGATATTGAGGGACTTACCTATAATAATATTCTCTGGCTTTATATCGTTATGGATGATCCCCCTTTTGTGTATATAGTCCACTGTATCTGCAAGGTCTATAAAAAACTTTATAAAAGTACCTGCAGGTATATCTACTGTCTGGGAAGCCACCCTCAAACTTATTCCATTCACATATTCCATAAAAATAGCCACCAGATGGTCCTTTCTGCCAACCCCATAGACCTCTACTATATTTTTATGCCTCAAACTTGCCTGAATCTTTGCTTCTCTTATAAACTGCTGTATCTGGGATGGATGATTTCTGTATGGATGGAGAACCTTTATCGCTACTATATTGCCGTATCTACCACTGCCCCTGCATCTATACACTGTGGATGTTGCTCCCTGCCATATCTTTTCTTCCACAGTATATCCATTGAAGACATCCCCTGTCAGTTTAACCACATACTCTGCTCTTTCCCTCATTTAACTCCCTCCAGATTCTGACAGGGATAAAAATTATGGCTAAAAATCTTACTTCCCTGTCTTTCCTATTATACCATTTTCACTTAATTTTTACAAGTTCTGCTTGACAAACAAGATTGCAGTGATAAACTACATTATTTAAAACATCCGAAGGGAATACCATGGGTAAACTGATGATTGGTTCTGCTATGGGAGATATAACTCCCGAACGCCCTGCTGTACTTGCAGGTTCAATGTGGGTAAGGAGGGCTGATGGAATTATTGACCCTGTCTATACAGGCGCGGTTGTTATTGACAATGGAGATAAAAGGGTGGTATTCGTAAGTTGTGACCTGTGTTTTCTTCCTGATGAAATACATTTTAAACTCAGAAGAGATATATCCTGTGCTACAGGAACAAAACCTGAATCTGTAACCATAAGCTGTACCCATACACATAATGGACCCAGCATATGCAGATGTCTACCTGATATTGAAGTGGATAGGGACATAGCGGAAACAATATTTTCTAAAATAATCAAAACTGCCAGAGATGCTTCTATGAAGATGGTTCCAGCCAGGATGTTTTATGGAAGAAGCAAGGTAAAGGCAACTTTTAACAGACGGATGATAGTGGAAGGCAACAAGGTTATTATGAGCCCCGGCCCTCAGGACCCGCCGGTTAAGGCCCCGGAAGGACCTGCTGATGAAGACCTTCAGGTAATATGGTTCAAAGACCTTGATGGCAATATGGTGAGCACAATAATTAATTTTTCATCACACCCCACTTTAACACTCGGGGAAAACAAGATATCAGCAGATTTCCCGGGAGTAATAAGAAGGGTTGTAAATAAGCAGCTTGGATATTTCCCTGTGCTATATTTCCAGGGGGCATGTGGTAATACCTCTCCTATTGATTTTTCTGTTCCTGAAAATTTATCTGCTGACCGTCTGGAAATTATGGACAAAACAGGTAAATTACTTGGAGATACTGTTTTAAACATAATTGGCAACAGTAGCAATATGTATGAAGATATCACCATAAATGGCTTTTCATCCCTCATCTGCGCACCGGCAAGACATGCAGGAAGAGAAGACCTGTCAGTGGAAGAGGCATGTAGATATTTAGAAGAACACCCGATTGATAAAACTGATATGTCGGATATAAATACAATGATTGACCGGTATTTTGCTGAGTGGATAATTCGCCTGGAAGGTTCCGGGTATTTTATAGAATCCTATCCTGTAGAAATCTCTGCATTCCATCTCGGAGATGTAGCAATAGTAACTGTCCCTGCCGAACTATTTGTAGAATATCAGTTAGAAATTAAAAAACTCTCTCCCTTCGCAAATACTATGGTCTGGGAACTTACAAATGGTTACTGCGGGTATGTCCCGACTGAAAGGGCATTACAGAACGGTTCTTATGAAACACGCCTTGCCATATCAAGTAAACTCTCCCCGCGAGCAGGAGAGATGATTGTTAATACATCCCTTGACCTTTTAAAGCAACTGAAACAATCAACATCCTGATAGACCATACTTATTCCAGTAGTATATGTTTTCCTGTCTCAGCTGACTGATAGGATGCCATAAGCACTTTCATTGTATCCAGTATCCTTCTGCCACTTGAGACAGGTTCAAATTTTTCCATTATCGCCTTTGCAAAATGGTTAATTTCTACAGCATAAGGACTTTCGTCAAACTCTACTTTTTCGTAATCACCGGTGGTTATATTTCTGATGCTTCCATATTTATCGGTCGAACAGGCGCTTTCAACTATAATAGAACATTTACTCCCAAATATTTCCAGATTGTTAGGTAGTGTCTCTTCTCTGTAAGATCCCTGAGCAATTCCTATAACTCCATTTTCAAATTCAATAATAATAACAGACCCCTCTTCAACCTCTGCACCTGCTTCCTTTTGAATAAAAGATGAGACCTTTAATGGTCTTCCAAACAGGTATACTAAAAGGTCCACACAGTGAGAATTCACATTCAAAATCTGTCCACCACCTGCAAGTTCTTTTTTTGTACGCCAGTCCTTACGAGGTTCCGCTTTTGTCAGGTTAAAGGACCATCTTACACGCGCAGTAGAGATCCTACCTGTATCTCTACGTTTTATCATCTCTGCAATTTTAATATTACATGCTTTATAACGCAGATGGTGTGCCACCATCAAAACAACACCGGCTTTATCGCATACTTCCACCATACGGTACGCTTCTTCCATATTGATTGCCATTGGCTTTTCACAAAGGATATGCTTACCGGCCGCAGCCGCTGAAACAACCTGAGGACAATGCAGGTAGTTAGGAGTTGCTATAAGCACCGCATCAATTGAACTATCAGCAATCATCTCTTCATAGTTTTTATAGTATTTCGGTATTCCCATCTCTTCAGCAAACTTACGACATCTATCCACATCAGTTCCGCATACTCCAACCAGTTCAGCACATCTGGAAGTTTGCAGAGCAGGAACAAAGTGATATCTGCTTACCATTCCATATCCAGCCATACCAATTTTAAGTTTCATAAACAATCCTTATTTGAATAATTCTCTGTAGTTTTCAAAAACCTTGTAAAATGCCTCAACATAATATTTCATAAGTTCCAGTCCATTGGGTGGCTTGATACAGTATATTCCCCTGATGGTTTGAATGGCTGCCATAGCTTCCGGATACTGGCTTACATCATAACTTATTTCTCTTGCGCCGGGAAAACTCCATGGATATCCTTTACCAAATCCTCTCTTTTGCTGAAAGAGTGTCATATCAGGAATTACAAACTCCCAGCGTGTAAGAAAAACACCCTCTGCAGAAAGGGCTTCTGACATTCTTTTTGCAAATTCGTGTGGATTGATATCTAAACCCAATTCCTCAGGCACAAATCGGATTTTATAGTCCCACCATACCGGTTCGCAATAAGGGAGAACATATGGTGTCCGTAAGCCCTTAATACCTGAAAGGTGTTCGGTCAGGTAATTGCAGTTTTCGCGGAGAACAGCGATGTACTCATGCAATCTGCGAAATTGCGACCTGCAAAATGCTGAAACCAATTCTTGTGACCGATACATCCATCCCATCCCATAGGCATTATAATTACGCCTGCCGTCCGGAAGACGTTCCTCCCCAAACTGCTGAACCCTTGCAGCGCGTTGATACAGTTCATAGTCATTAGTTACAAACAGTCCCCCTTCTCCACATGCAACAAGTTTTGAGTTCTGTGCACTGAAAGCCGCCATATGACCTATACTGCCTGCTCTCCGCCCCCTGTATGTCGCTCCATGTGCCTGACAGGCATCTTCAATAACATATAATCCATAACGTTCTGCTATCTCCATTATAGGGTCCATATCTGCCATCTGTCCATATAGATGAACAGGGATTATTGCTTTTGTCCTGGGGCTTATTGCTTCTTCTATCTTTGCCGGGTTTATATTATATGTTCTGGGGTCTATATCAACAAAAACAGGAATTCCTCCGTGGTGCATTATGCAGGTACCTGTAGATGTCCATGAAAGGGCAGTCGTTATAACCTCATCACCGGGTTCAACTCCTGCCGCCGCAACAGCCATATGGAGAGCTGCTGTTCCACTGTTTGTTGCCAGACAGTACTTAACCCCGCAGTAATCAGCCCATTCTTTCTGCCATTCTGATGTCTCCGGAGCATCTGTCCCGCTCAGTATTCCCCGGCGTAAAACCCTCAGCACCGCCTCTTCGTCTTCCTCTGTGATAATAGGCCACTTTTCAACTCTCAGACCGTCCGGAACCGTTTTCTTGCCTCCAAGTAAAGCAAGTTTTGTTCCCATATAATTCCCTCCTCAATCATAACTTCTTAAGAAATTTATTTTAGATTTAAACCAAATTATAATACCTCAAGGAATTATTTTCAAACATCACTATATATTTTAAGTATGTGTTTTCCCTATAAGGGCCACCATTCCGGTTCCAGCGGCTTTATATATCCTCGCTGTACAGCCACAGCGTAAAGCCCTGCAAAAGCCGGGCCAAAAGTTCCCTCGTAACCTGTCTCACAACCATCCCATGCAAAGAATTCAAACCCTTCCTTAAACCTTCCATTAAACACTCTGTGGTAATAACCTTTTTCAAGTTCGGAGACAATCCTTTCGGCTTCTTCTTCAAAACCATATATGGAAAGAGCCCTTATATAGTAAAGGCCTCCTGGATAAAGACAACCATTACAAAAACCTTCAAAAGGTGTATCCATTGGGTAATAGTATAGAGAGTAATAAGTATCCTCCATAGGTATGGGAAGGAGATTCAGCGGCAGACCAAAATAGGCACCACTGCGAGGTCCTATTTCTTTCCTCAGAGATTCAAGGTTACCCAATGCTTTTCTTGCAATTGCTGGTTCAAGCAGTCCGAAAGCACATGCCGGACCGTTTACAAAGAGGTATGCAGCATCGTGCAAACGACCATCTAAACTCTTCCATCCAGCAACCCATCCGGTTTCTGGATTAATAAGATTATCTGCAAAAGCGGCTTTTATTCCCTGTGCAAACTTAATACTTTCTTTTTCCAGTTCCTGTTCTCTTAATGCCCTGAAAATTGCCTCTAAATTTCTTAAAGCTCTATAGCACCATGCATTGACATATGCGTCAATATTTCCGAAGCCAACACAGTCACACGAATTTGAGCTCCATCGGTAACTTCCTGAATTACCTGTCAGGTCATGGTTGACTACAAGCCCTTCCTTTCCAATATTGGAAATCATGCGTCTAAAAGCAGCGATAATTCCGGGTTTTATACGTTCCAGCCATCCGACATCACCACGTACCTGAAATATTCTCCCTGCCGCAGAAACCAGTACGGGGTCTGAATCCATGTAAAGATTCCTGTGGTACCCATAACCCCCTCCATCAAGAATTGCACGCTCAATCGTATAAATGGCAAGGGCAAGTGGGTCAAAACTGCCTTTTCTACGGATGGTAAAAGGGACAAGGTCGGCACAAACAAACTGGTTTTGATGACAATTAACTGAATTGGCATTATTGGAAAACCCTCCTTTTTCAGCCCTGAAAGTAGAAAATATTGATGACCATGTACGGGAAAGAGAGGCAGGTATTTCCTTCAACGTTCCTGTGTTTTCCGGTAAGAGATTGTCAACAGAAAAATCTATGACAAGCTTTCTCATACCTTCCGGCAGTATAATAGGCCCACCTTTTTCGGATAGAGGAACAGATACTATGTCATCGGAACGGCAATTTTTCCACAGGTATCTGTAGATTTCTGTCTGAATATAGCATTCATCCCCTTCAATCCTGTCAAAAAACAGACATCCTGCTCCTGACCCCACAAAACAAGCAGGCAGCATGACCTTTCCGTTACGCCCTTCTCTCATATCCGGAATACCTGCTGTTGAAGTAATACCTTTTTCAAGGTCCCAAAGAAAACGCCATGCTCCCCATTCAATAGCGGGTATAGTTCGGTCACACCTGCTCAATATTTCAATCTGCATTCCGTCTTCCCTGACATTAAAAAAGATATCAAGAGATATTCCTTCGTCACAATCAATATTCCTGTATGCAATCCTATCGCCGGATATCTCTATCTCACCGTTCCAGAACCAGCAGGGATTGTCCTTTTCAAGGGTGCGCAGTAGAGGACCGCTTAAACCACCTAAAAGTTGCTGAACATAATAATGCCGAACTGTCAGAAGCCTGTTGGTTTCAGATAAATCACCGCCTTCCACATCCCAGCCGAGATGAAATAGCATGGGTCTTACAGTGGAAAAACCTGCTGAAAAATATCTTCCTTTGTAAAGAATCATATGCGGGAGTTCATGAACAGACATTCCCGAAGGAGCATAAGGTTTATTCTTTTTCACAGATAATGGTCTTACCCATTCTCTGTTCTCTGGAAGCGGTCCGATAACTCTTCCAATCGCTTTCAATGGGTTAAGTAGCCCGAAAGGCACATTATAAGGGCCACCATTGCATTCTCCATGGTTGGGCCAAACAGGATGTTCTCTTTCGCATTCAATTCTCAGATGGTCTGTTTCTAAACCGTTCAATTCTATTATGTAAGGAGGCCCATTATTGATTACGTTTCTGAAATACTCATCCATCTCTGCCGCTGACATCTTCTGGTTCAACCCTTTTCCAGAAATGGAATCCCGCGGCGCAAATTCAGCAATTTTAATCGGCGACCAGCACATATTTTTTCTATCAAGAACTGAAACGACAACCCTGGCGGGATGTACAGGAACTGCCGGAGCACCACGTCCGTAAACATGAAGTGGAAGTTCAAGTTTATCAATGCTCACCTTTCTCAAAAAACGCATGTACCTCACAGACGTCTGGCTATTGATTTCAACTCCCAGTTCATGATGCATAACCTTCTTTATACCAGCATGAAAAACAGGATAATCTTTCAATACTTCATTTTCCATATATACCCCCTTCGGAAATATATATATTTTGTGAATAGTTATTGAAAGCCAAAACGTAAAACTTAAAATTATTAACTGCTTTTTTTGCTCTCTACTCATATCTAACGGTTATCTAACGGTGTTCATAAGTATTACGCTATTATATCACATCCCTTGACATATATAATACTGGAAGGTATAACTTTTATTATCAAAAAGGCAGGCAATAGAAAATGGGGAAGTGGACGTTTTCATCTACTCAACTGGAAGAAATAATTTCAAAGATTGATATAGTAGAGGTTATCTCTGAATACCTGAAACTGAAAAAAACAGGTAGGAACTTCAAGGCGTTATGTCCTTTCCATCAGGAAAAAACCCCTTCTTTTATCGTAAATCCTGAAAAGCAGATATTTCATTGCTTTGGATGCGGCGAAGGAGGGAATGTTATAAGATTCCTTATGAAGATGGACAATATCTCTTTCCCCAAGGCAGTAGCACTTGCGGCGAAAAAAGCAGGTGTAAAGATAACTCTTTCAGAATCCAACGATGATGTAAAAGAAGATAAAATTTTTAAGGCAAATGAATTCGCTTCAGAATGTTATAAAGAAATACTTTTTTCATCACAGGGTAATCGTGCAATGGACTATCTTACAGGCAGGAACCTCACTGAAAAAGATATAAAGAACTTTCATCTTGGTTTTGCACCAGGGGTAAAAAACTACCTTGTAAAGAAAATACTTGAAAAGAAACTTGATAAAGAGCCCTTTATAAATGCAGGATTGATAAATAGAGATGGAGAGGCAGATACTTTCAGAAACAGGATTATATTTCCTATATTTGACATCCAGGGAAGAATTACTGGTTTTGGCGGACGCGCGATGGACGATGAGCAGCAGCCAAAATACCTGAATACAGGTGAGAATGAGGTATTCAGCAAGGGAAAATTGCTGTATGGTATTTATCAGGCAAAGACATCAATTAAAGAGAATCAATTTGTATTTCTTGTAGAAGGATACTTTGATGTAATTAAACTCCATATAAATGGAATTACAAATACGGTAGCTCCTATGGGAACGGCTCTTACCGATGAACATCTGAGATTTTTAAAGCGGTTCACCGAAAAAATTCTTCTTGCCTTTGATTCCGATGAAGCAGGGATAAATGCAAGCTTAAGAAATCTGGAAAGTATATTAAAGATGGGGTTTGAAACAAAGGTATGTCTGCTACCCGTAAATTTTGACCCTGACAGATTTATAGATGAGTATGGAATAGAGCCGTTTAAAAAGTTAATGGGACAGGCAATGGACTTTCTTGATTTTGCGCTGAATATCGGTTCAATGAAATATGATATTAACACACCCAGAGGTAAATCCTCTGTTGCAAAGGAAATTGCAGGACTTATATCTCTTATTCCGGACGAGATTGAAAGATTTGAATATGTAAAATCCCTATCCACAAAACTCAACCTGGACGAGAATATTTTAAGAAGGTATATTGACAGCAAAAAACAGAGTAGCAAAAATGAGATACTACGGCAGGAGGTAAAGAAAGAGCCACCTTACAGTTATGCTGAGAATCTTTTGATGGAGATAATATTATCTGAAGATGCCTACTGGCAACAATTTCTTGAATGGAATGGTAGATTGACAAAAAAACTGGAGGCAGTGGCTATCACCTCCAGGGAGCTCCTTAACAACAATGTAGAGATTACACCTGCAAATCTTATAAATCACCTGGATGAAGAGACAGGGATGTGGCTTTCCGGGGCATTTATGAAAGCCACCCTGACAGAAAAAAAACTGGAGAAAGAAAAAAAACTGCAGATATTTCAGGACTGCCTGAAGAAGATACATAAATACTGT
>DAONKS010000012.1:20501-25522 GCA_035406305.1 bacterium
ACAGAGTTTACTGACCAGGATGATATTCTTGAATTATTTGATGAGCTGGATTACTGGGACATAGATATTGATGAAGAAGAGCCATTTCCATTAGAAAAAGAAGTGGAGAAAAAGTTAGACCTGGGAGAAGCAAGAAATCCTCTACGCTCATATCTGAAGGGTGCAGGCACTTTTTCTCTTCTTACACATGAAGAAGAGGTTACAATAGCCAGGGGGATTGAAGAATCTAAAAGCAAACTACAGAAACTGTATAAACAAAAATCTCCCAGCAGGAAGGAATGCGAGAAATATGAAAGAGAACTTATGGAATTCAAAGCGCGATTAATCAATTCAAACCTGCGGCTTGTAATAAATATCGCAAAGAGATATAACAACCCGAAACTTTCAATACTTGACCTTATACAGGAAGGCAACATAGGGCTGATGAAGGCTGTTGAAAAATTCAAATACAGAACTGGCTTTAAGTTCAGCACATACGCTACGTGGTGGATAAGACAGGCAATTACAAGGGCCATCGCTGACCACTCTGCTGTTATAAGAACACCTGTCCATATGATTGAAAAGCAAAATAAGATGAAAAAAATTGAGGCGTATATCCTTCAATCAAAGAACGATGAACCAACAGAAGAAGAGATAGCAAAGAAGATGCATCTATCAATAAACAAGGTAAGGACTATAAAGAGGTCAATGAGGCCAGACCCTGTCTCTCTGGATATGCCTGTGGGAGATGAAGAGAGAACAACTATAGGGGATTTTATTGAAGACAGCAAGCATCCCGACCCGTTAAAACATGCCAGACATGCCCTGTTAAGAGAAGAACTGGAAAAAGCACTGAGAACACTTGACGAAAGGGAAGAAAAAATTCTGCGGTTAAGATTCGGGCTTGATGAAGAGGGCTATCCAAGAACACTGGAAGAGGTTGGTAACGCCTTCCAGTTAACGAGGGAAAGGATAAGGCAGATAGAGGCCAAGGCAATACAGAAATTGAAACATTCTGCGTATAGTAAAAAACTGAAATTATTTATGGATGGCATCTTTGAAGGCAGTATACAGAAATAACAGAAGACAGTGCAAGAAAAGCGTGAAATATGAGATGCGAAAAGAGCGAGATAAAGATTTTCCATCTCTACCTGTAAAAATTTCATTTCCATCCCAGAAGTTCTGCAAGCAGTTTGCTGTATTCAATAAAATTCTGCCAGGAAATATCATTTGGGACACCATGGTCACATCCAGGTATATATCCACCATCCTTCAGCAATGGGGGAACAACCCTGTAAACCTCTTTTCTCATTATCTCTCCACCTTTTGCTATTGCCCTCTTGTCTATTCCCCCAATATATGCCATATTACTGCCGTATATTTTCCTGTACTCAACGATATCGTTACCTGCTGCAACCTCTATCGGAACGCAACAGTTAATACCGGATTCTATCCACAGGGGGATAAGTTCACCTATGTAACCATCGGAATCCAGTATAATCACCTTACATCCCATTTCTCTTAACTTTGAAGACCACGCACTCCAGACAGGAATGAGAAACTTTCTTGCCATGGCAGGAGAAATCATACTCTTTTCCTTGTAAGCCATATCTTCATTTATAACAACACTATCAAACACGACATATCCTTTCACCCTATCCAGAACAGTTAAAACAAAGTCCTTCCAGAAGTTTGTCATCTCCATTACAAAGCCGGGGTCCTGCGCCATAAGGATACATAGATTTTCAAAACCGCACCAGTCCCGTAATTGCCAGAAAGGACCAGCAATCCCTATACTTATTATATAATCCCTGTCCTTTATTTTTTCACCTATTTCTTTAATACTAGAAGAAATTCTCGCAGGGTCCAGTGGATTATACCTTTTTTTCATATCTTCCCAGTCAGATAAATTCCCTACTGGAAACTTATGCCACTTCCTTGTTACAAAATCCTTTGCGCTCCTTAGATAACTCAAATCAAAATTATCATCAATCTCAACAATAGCCCCTTTTATGTCCTGAACGATATAATGGCCATCTTTATGCTCAAGTATCTTCTCTTCAAACGGAGGAATCATATCAAAAGAAATTTCAGGATAAACCTTTTCCCCTGTTCCTTTTTCCATAACAATCCCTATCTGTTCACATAGATATTCAAACCAGTTCACATCTTCCGGGAGCCCTTCGGAATGCCATCTTTTCAATGTTGATTCTCTCGGGCCTCCCGGTGAAAAAAATACCTTATCAACCTTTTCAAACAGAAGTGTTTTTACATACCTTTCCCTTTCAGTCATTATATTTCTCCTTTATTTATGTATTAGATTAAACTATTTGATAATTTTTGCATATATACTTACTCCAATTAAAATTTCTGGAAAGAACCCCTCATTTCTTCAAGAATAGCCAGTGCTGCAGAACGCGGAGAAACAGCATCCCTTATAGGTCTGCCAACAACAAGATAGTCAGCACCTGATTTTATTGCTTCATAAGGTGTGATATGCCTCTTATGGTCTCCTGCTGAAAACCCCTCAGGTCTTATGCCCGGGCACACCACCAGAAGTTTACCTGCTGTCTCTTTTTTTATAATTCCTGCCTCTCTTCCAGATGCAACAACCCCATCACATCCACACTCTGCCGCCATCTTTGCCCTGGACAACACAATCTCTTCAGAACTTTTATTCATCCCTGCGTCTGGCGCCTCCATACTGGTAAGAAGTGTCACAGCAATGACTTTCAGAGAACTGCCTTTTTTCCCTTCCACGGCTGCTTCCATTACCTGACGCTGTGCGTGGACTGTAAGAAAATTCACTCCTGATAAAGCCACCTGCCTGACTGCATCCCTCACTGTTTCAGGGATATCATAAAATTTCAAATCAAGAAAGACCTTTTTGCCTTTTTTCATAAGTTCTCTTACAAAGTCAATCCCCGTGATGGTATGAAGGATTATACCCACCTTAAAAAAGTCAACCACGCCATCAAGTTCTTTTAAATATCTTTCTGCTTCTTGACGTGTGGGAACATCAAGGGCAAATATAAGCCGTTCCTTAGGGTCAACCATTTCTTATCTTCCTAATTTTTTATCCTGTTTCTACCTTATCCCCTCACCTTTTATTTCTTTCCTTTTCAAAAAGGAAATGGGAATTCAGGCGAACGACTTGCAAAGGGACAGCAACAAGACAAGGTAAAAAGCGAAAGCGGTCTGGAATACATTCGGAGGCGGTGTCTGAATTCGCCGTATGGCGAATGAGTTCGCCGTAGCCAGATTTTACCGTAGTTCTTGTCTGTCCCCAAGCACCTGAAGTGAGCCGGATTTCCATTTCCCCTATCTTCCTAATTTTTTGCTCCAGACATCAATAAAATATTCAAGAGACCTGTCATATGTCCTTTCTGCTTCTGGCGGGAAGAGACATCCTGGAAGTTGCCTCTGTGCCCAGTGATAACTCAAACACTCACAACAAAGCCCCTTTCTGCTACATCCCTTATAACTGCAGGTGCAATCCTTGATATTCTTTTCCCTGTTACACAGTTCTTCCATAAATACCCCCTATTTACAGGTAAGAAGGAATTCAGCGAGGGACTGTGCGTCCAGCCCTTCTTTTTTGAACAGATATTCCGGCTCACCGGAACTGCCATATTCTGTAATTCCCCTTCTGAAAAACTTCCCTGTGTATTTTTTTTCAAGGAGGTACATACCCACTGTTGCACCAAGCCCTGTATCAATATGGTGGTCTTCCGCTGTAAGTATCAACCCTGTTTTTATTGCCTCTGCCATAACTTCCTCATCTATAACAGTCGGGCAACTCATATTTATAACCCCTATACTCAAACCCTTCTCCTTCAAAATCTCTGACGCCTTTACCGCTCTGGGAAGAATGGTTCCCATTGCAATAATATATCCCTTCTCTCCTTTTCTTATGATATCCGCCTTTCCATATCTGAACTCATATTTTTCATCAAAATAGACAGAACCATCCTCTTTTGTAATTACAGATGTCTTTGACCTTCCCATCCCGATAAACCAGTTTCCTGGTTGCCCTGCAACATATCTTATTACCCTGTCTGTCTGGTTGGGGTCTGCAGGAATTACAATTTTAAATCCGAAGAGGTTTCTCAGTGTTCCTATGTAGTCAATACACTGGTGCGTCTTTCCATCCTCTCCCACATCAAGTCCAACATGTGTACACACAAGTTTAAGGTTTGTCCAGTTCTGGTCATTAAGCCGCGCCTGATTGAATGTCTCGTCCACTCCAAATACGCCAAAGTCAGAAAAGAAACTGATTACCTTATCCGTAGACACAACGCCTGATATCGTTGCAGCATTGTGCTCCTGTACACCAACCTGAAAGAAATTGGAAGGGAACTCTTTTGCAAAAAGGTCTGTCTTAACAGATGTGGCAAGGTCACAGTCAAAGACAGCAAAAGGATATTTCCTATTTTCCTTATTCGCCTTAGCAATCTCCAAAAGTGCCTTTCCATAGGCACTGCGGTTATCTGTCTTTTCATCCTTCTGATACACAACAGTACTTCCCTTTTCAAGTTCAGGGGTAAAGAAAAACTTCCTCTCTGGATAGTCCCACTTCTTTTTTCTCAACTCCTTATATTTTTCAAGAGAGGGAGGCAGTCCCAACTCTTCCATTGCCTTAACATATGATTTTTCATCCAGTGTCTTACCGTGATATCTGTAGTCATTTTCCATAAAGGAGACACCTTTGCCAATTATTGTATTGGCAATAATGCAGGTAGGTGCTGGTATCTCAAGGGACTTTTTTATGGCGTCATAAAGAGCGGAAAAGTCGTGCCCATCCACCTCCATCGTCTCCCAGCCGTCAGCACGGTAGTTTCCACATATACGGCAGGGCATAACATCATCTGTCTTTCCGCTTATCTGAATGTTATTGTTGTCTATTATTACCGTTATATTTTTAAGCCCATACTTAACAGCAAACCTTCTTGCTTCTGCAACCTGACCTTTTGTCTGCTCTCCATCGCTCATCAAAACAAATATGTGTGTATCTCTCTTATGTAGATGGTCAGCAAGAGCAA
>DAONKS010000013.1:0-18229 GCA_035406305.1 bacterium
GGTGAGGGGGTAAAAAGGAAAAACTATGGAAAAACTTTCATTAAAAGTACCGGGCATTCCAACATCTATAAGAATTTCTCATTTCCATGGGAAAAATGGTACAGATGAATACCACATAACAATCTGCCCCTATAAACTTGCAGAACTTAAAACCCAGATAAACTGGCTATACCAAACATATATAAAAACCCTTGACTTTATAGGGCTTGACCTAACGACATCCGTCTTCAAAAGATTCTTCTGTAGCGACCTTGCAAACCAATCAGAAACCATTGAAAGGTCCCCCTTCTTTTCTGAAAATCAACATATTCCCTGTGCCATTTCTTTGATATCCCAGCCACCAGGTCATTATGCAAAGGTCTCGCTCTGGGCTTATCATATAAAACATAATAAAACAATTGATAAGACGATGGATGGCAAGTCCCTGATTCTTAAATGCGGCAGTCTCACCCACTACTGGACATCAGGAATAACCTTTCCCGAAGGTAAAAACACCTACGAGCAGACAATCGGTCTCCTTGAAAAGTATAACAATTTTTTGAATAAGTACGGGATGACTCTGAAAGACAATGTAATAAGAACCTGGTTTTTCGTGCAGAATATAGATGTCAATTATCATCCCTTTGTTATTGCAAGAAAGGAATTTTATGAAAAGAATGGACTGACAAAGAATACACATTTTATTGCCAGCACAGGCATTCAGGGCTCATCAAAAGAGATTGCAGCCAGAGTTGTAATGGATGCCTATGCAATTTCTGGAATTACACAGGAACAGATAAAATTCCTATCAGTTCCAGAATATATGAGCCCCACATATATCTACGGCGTTACATTTGAAAGGGGAACTGCTATCCACTATCAGGATAGACAGCACATATTCATTTCAGGTACTGCAAGCATTGACAATCAAGGCAATATACTTTATCAGGGAGACGTTATAAGACAACTTGATAGAACCATTACTAATATAGAAGCACTTCTCAGAAGTGCAGGCGCTACCTTAAAAGATATGGCTATAGTGATTGCTTATGTGAGAGACCCTTCCGACCATAACACTGTAAAAAAAATACTAAAAAAGCGGATTGGAAATACTCCTGTAATAATAGCATATGCCCCTGTATGTCGCCCTGGCTGGCTCGTTGAAATAGAAGGAATTGCCATTCTCTGAAACTGGGGGTCAGGTCTTGCTTTTTGCATTCCCACACTTTCTTCTGTCCAAGTTCTTAGAAAAACAAATGCCGGGAGAGGGAGTCGGCGCCCTCGCCTCCCACAACGGCTCGGGTCGGCCATTCGCTGAAATTGCTCTTACCCATCGCAATTTCTGACTTCGCTCTATTCGACTCCTTATCAAAGAAGAATGCTATGCCGGGAGAGGGAGTCGAACCCTCACGGGGTATCTCAGGAGGGGGGTTCTCACCCCCCTTCCTGATGTAGTTCTCCCCCCATAACAAGCTCGGGGGAACAATTCCTTTCCCCCGAACCCCTTTTCTCCCGTTCGGGTTCTTAGAAAAACAAATGCCGGGAGAGGGAGTCGAACCCTCACGGGAATTACTTCCCAACGGATTTTAAGTCCGTTGCGTCTGCCATTCCGCCATCCCGGCTGAGTTTTTATTGAACTATTTATAGACCAATAGATTATAACGTCCTACCCTTATTTATGTCAAACTGCAAGAAACCCGTAAAAAGGAGATTTAGCCGTAAAAACATTTTAAAAATTTGACAGGTTGAGTGCTATGGTTTAACTTTTTATATAAGAGTTATTAACAAAAAGGGGGGGTATGACTTCAAGAGAAAGAGTTGAAAGAAGCATCAATTTTCAGGAAGTTGACCGTGTTCCTATAGATTTAGGTGGAATGAAAGCAAGTGGAATAAATGTTATTGCTTATGACCGCCTTAAAAAATATCTTGGATTAAACTCACCTACAAAGGTGCTTGATGTAAGGTTTATGATAGCTGTAGTAGAAGACGAAATAAGAAAACTTTTTCACATAGATGTTATGCCCCTTGGGTTAGAAAATGCACTCTGGTGGGCAACGGCAAAAGAAAAAGATTGGATTCCCAGAAAGTTATTTGATGGCAGGACGGTATTATTGCCGCCGGGAACAAAAATTAAAGAAAAGGAAAATGGCGACTGGATTTTATTAAATCCGGATGGCTCCCCTACTCCCTTTCGTATGCCAAAAGGAGGATTTTATTTTGACGATACCAGTTTTGACAGGGGCGAATATAAACCAGAATATTTTGAACCCACAACCACTATTCCTGATGAACATTTAGAGATTCTACACCGATACGGTAAGTATCTCTATGAAAATACTGACTGTGCACTGCTCGGCTGGGGATATGGGGTCTGTTTTTTAGGACTGAGTTTAATCACAAATAGAAAAGATAATGTTACTCAGGGTCAACCAACACAGTGGATGATGATGCTTTTAACAGAAAAAAATCTCTGTCATGAATTGATGGATAAATCTGTAGAGGCATCTATAAGTTGTTTGAAACTGGTAAAGGAAGCAGTCGGAGATTATTGTTTTGCATGGGGTATTGGATCTGATGATAGCGGGACACAGAAAGGAGAATTTATTAATCCTGATTTATGGGCAGAGATGATTAAACCACACTATAAAAAATTATGTGATTGGATACACGCAAATACTAAATGGAAAACATTTTTCCACTGCTGTGGTTCAATCTATAATCTTATTCCACATTTAATTGAAGCAGGGGTTGATATTCTAAATCCAGTTCAAACATCAGCGGCAAATATGGAACCGAAAAGATTAAAAGAAAAATTTGGTAATAAGATTGTTTTCTGGGGTGGGGGATGTGATACACAGCAGGTTTTAGGCAGGGCAACACCGGAAGAAATCCAGCAACATATAAAAGAACGGCTTGATATTTTCAAACAGGGTAGTGGTTATGTTTTCAATCAGATTCATAACATTCAGGCGAATGTTCCTCCAGAAAATATAGTTGCTATGCTTGAAACGGCCTATAAATACGGACAGAATAAATAATTTAGGAATGTCTGCAATTTATTCCCTGAGGAAAAATCTGTAGATAGCTGTAATGTATCCAGCAATAAGAAAGATAAGAAAAATCCATTGATGATATTTTATATACTCAGAGAAGTAAGCACCCAGAATCAATCCAAGGAAGACGCATACAAACTTGACCAGAGCCATATCCCAGACACTCATTTTCTTAATTTTGCCTTCACTCCATTTTACAATATTCATCTTTCTCCTTTTGTTAACATTCTGAAGAATTCTCTGGCATTGGAAAGCATATTGTGGTTATTGTTGAAATAGGCATATACACAGTCAGGTTTAAGAGAATGAATTTTGCTACATATATCTTTAAGTTCTTTTTTTGAGTAATCATAGTTATACCAGGAATTTCTGCCGTGGAATCTGAGATAGACCACGCCATTTGTTTTGACGATAAATGTCCGCACCTGCGGACTATCAACACTTACAAATACAGGTCCTGTATTTTCAATTAACCTTACCGCCTTTTCTTCAAACCAGCCAATATGTCTGAATTCTATTGCTATCTTTTTTCTACACTCAGTATTGCTGAAAAATTCTTTTATTCTTTCAAAATATTCAGGAGAAAAAGAAGGAGGCATCTGGAACAAATAAAAATCAATATTCTTTTCCAGAGGAGAAAAGAGTGCTTGAAAGTCCCGCCACACATCTATGGCAGATTTATTCAACTTTAAGATATGGGTGATTTTCCGATGAACCTTAACAGCAAATTTTATATCCTTTGCCTTTTCTGCCCATGCCTTTATCTGATTGGGAAAGGGGAACCTGTAGAAAGATGCATTGAGTTCCACAGAGTTCAATCCAGAATTTTCTACAAACCACTCAAAATTGCCACCTTCATTCCAGGCATACATCCAGCCACTTGTCCCAACATATATCTTCATTTTCCCATAAGAAGATTTAGAATATTGTAGATAATATGGATAGAGAAAATAAACAAGAGGCCATATCTCAGGGGTATGACTACCTTTGATGCATAGAATACCAGAAGTGAGAAAGAAATTGTGAAGGTTGCAAAGTCAATCCATAGCGGTTCAAATCTTCCGGGATATACATTAAACCATCTTAATATAAAACCAATCAGAAAGGCGAGTGCAGATATAAGATATATGTATAGGGGGTCTATCTTCCTGCCAACTAAAACCGCAAGGAAGTAGAAGGCAAAAAATTTTAATATCACAGAGACATAGCAGCACATCAATAGTAAGTATAGCATAAAAAAGACAGAGGAAAAAGAAGATGCTCCCTTACCTTAATCCTCTCCCCTTGGGAGAGGAAAGAGAAGAGGGGAGGGAAAGCATATCAAAGAAGAGTGATGGCTAAAAATTGACGGGATTGAAAATTGGTATATAATACTTCAGAAAAAAGGGAGGGGAACAACAATGAAAATAACATGGAAGTGGGCTGCCTGTGGATATAACCTTCTGGGTTATCAATCCACTGAAGAGATTATTGAATTATGTAAATATGCAGGGATACCTGCTATTGAAATGAACTCGGGTTTTACCAACGGAAGAGCAAACAAAGAACTTGAAGAAATGGGTAAACAGTATAAGGATGCAGGGATTGAACTTTACAGTTTCCATCTTCCTTTTTCACAGGAAGATGATATTTCATCTTTCTACGAAACGAAAAGGCGTGAGATTGTAAATAGATTAATCAGGGTAATGGAACAGGCATCTTTGATAGGTTGTAAAATAGTTATTTTGCATCCATCAACAGTCCCTTTCTGTATAGAAGTTGAAGGCCTTGACCGTTATGTTTCTCAGATGGGAAAGAGTATTGAGACATTAATACCTGCTGCTGAGAGATTAAATCTGACCATTGCACTGGAAAATATGCTCCCCAGTATTGACGGTGAAAGATTTGGTTCAAGCCCCGAACACTTTATTATTTTTGCAGAAAAATTTGCCCACCCGCATTTTGGCTTCTGCCTTGACACAGGGCATGCCAACGTTTCCTGTGAATCTGATGGACCTTCCATCTTCTTTGAGGTAATGAGGAAACACCTTGTTGCCTTTCATATACAGGATAATCCGGGAGACAGGGACCTTCATCTGGCGCCCGGCTATGGGCTGATTAACTGGAATGTATTATTCAGAAAAATGGCAGAAATAAAATTTTCACATCCTGCATGTATTGAGACCCCTCCGTTTGGTCCTGCAAACCATTATAAGTATGACGCTGATATATGGAAAAAGATGTTTGAAGAGATGGACGTCCTTGTAACAAATCTTTGAAGTGAGAAATTACAACATTGACAGATGATAACAGAATATGATAGAAATATAATATATGCTTCCACTTTATGAGAAGTTTAATTCGCTGGGCGGTATATTGCGAACAGTTGCCCAGAAATTCAAAGATAGACCCGCTGTAATTTTTCATCGGCAGGTTACCACATATCAGCAGATAGAAGATTTTTCCAACCAGATAGCAAATTTTCTGTGTAAAAATGGAATAGAAAAAGGAGACCGTATAGGACTCTATTGTATTAACTCTCCATATTTTATTGCTGTCTACTTTGGCATTATTAAAACAGGTGCTATGGTTGTTCCCATCAACTTGCTTTTAAGTGCAGAAGAGATACAGTTCATCCTTTCTGATTCTGGAGCTAAGGGACTTTTCTATTTTGAAGCACTGGAAAACAACATTGCTAAAATAAAAGATACCCTGACGGATGTGAAATTTATGGTTGCGGCAGGAAATCCATCCCTAAAGGAATCTATCCCGCTAAATCACATACTTACAGAATATTCTAATGTCTTTGAAATACCCGAACTGAACCAGAAGGAAGATGTGGCTGCAATACTTTATACATCGGGAACGACGGGATACCCAAAGGGCGCAATGCTTACCCACAGAAACCTTCTTTTTAATGTTAATTCAATCCTGCAGGTGCTAAAAGTAGATGAAAAAGATATATTTTTGACTGTACTGCCACTTTTCCATGCATTTGGAGCGACGGCAGGAATGATATCTCCAATAGCGATTGGAGCAACAATTGCCGCCGTCCCAAAATTTGCACCGGTTGAGGTGGTGGAAACGATAAAGGAGACACACTCCACAATCTTCCTCGGTGTCCCATCAATGTATAAGTTGCTTGCTGACCTGCCAGAGGAATACAATTCTTACCTTTCATCACTCCGCTTCTGTATATCAGGTGGAGATGCTATGCCTATTGAAATTTTAAGAAAGTTTGAAGAGAAATATAATGTGCTGATTTATGAGGGAGATGGACCTACGGAGTGTTCACCTGTAACGGCAGTCAATCCCATAGGTGGCAGACGGAAGATTGGCTCTATAGGTAAGGCAGTTCCCGGGGTAGATATGAAAATAGTGGATGATAATGGTAACGAATTGAAAACAGGTGAGGTGGGAGAGATAGTGGTGCGCGGTGAAAATGTTATGAAGGGATATTTCAACCGTCCTGAGGAAACAAAAGAAGCGTTTTTCGGAGAATACTTCCGGACAGGAGATATGGGATACAGAGATGAAGAGGACTATTTCTATATTGTTGACCGCAAGAAAGATATGATTATTGTAAGCGGGATGAATGTATACCCGAGGATGGTGGAAAATGTTATAAGGAGACATCCTGCAGTATCAGAAGTAGCTGTTGTTCCAGCACCTCATCCGCTACATAACGAAGTCCCGAGGGCTGTGATAGTTTTAAAGGATGGAGCAACTGCTACAGAAAAAAGAGATAATTCACTTCTGTTCAAAGCACCTTGGAAGACATGAAGTTCCCCGTATTGTAGAGTTTGTTAAGGAACTCCCCAAAACACCTACAGGTAAGATACTCAAACGGGTGCTTAAATCAGGAATAAAGAAATTCCACGACTGAAAGGAGGAATATGGGGAAGAAAAGAATGAGCAGTGCCATACCTGTATTCACAAAATGGAAATTCATACGGCTTTTAATTTTTATTATAGTTATCTGTCTTGCTTTCTCCATCAGGAAATATGTCCCGGGGATAAATACCTTTGGCTGGGGATTTGCTTTAGGAATGATTTGTATGGCTGTCCTCACAGGCTGACCCAATAGTCCACCGCGGAGGTGGGATTGAGAAGAGCCACCTCGGGGATTTGAACCCCGGACCTGAGCATTACAAGTGCCCTGCTCTACCACTGAGCTAAGGTGGCGTTAATATATCTATATATTCTACTTATTTTTTTGAAAATTTCAAACTATCATAATCTAATAGGGCATATTGGAAACACTTTTTCATCTAATTTTTCATTCAGAATTTATATTGGAACAGTGTATTAAAACAGGTGATGTATTAAAAATAATCCGCTGTGCAAAAAGCAAGACCTGACCCCCAGACACGTTTTTCAACTGGCTTAAAAACCTATAAAATATGCTTCCATCTGTCTTGAGATTATATAGAGATTTATATCCTGTTTCCGCGCAAGAACAGTTCTCCTGAAATCCAGTATTGCCCTCACACTTTTTCTCTCCCATACGACAGTGTGGCTGTTTGATGTTCTTATCACGTTGGTTGGACTTCCCAGCCATGCGATAAGTGCTTTCTCCATCTCATCGCGGTTGAAATTTCCAACAGAACCTATCGCTACCCCGAAGAAACGGTCTTTCCAGAAAAGGTAGATTATTTCGTCTGCAACGACATAACCAATTCTAAAATCTTCTTTTTCCTTTACATATCCTTCACCTTTCCATTCTTTAAGAAAATAAAGAACGGACTGTTTTGAGATATCCGAAGAGATATCTTCGTATCTGGCAAAATCAATGGAACCGATGCTCTTAAGTCCCTGTACAGCGGATATGTGCTCTCCCCATACAATGCCTCTGAAATCCTGAGGGTCAGGATATATCTCTTCACCAACAGATATTTTACTCTGAGAAAATACGTAGTCCGCACATATCATTAAAGTAATAACTAATACTATCATTTTTCTCATTTTACCCTCCCTCTCTTTTCAACCTGTTTATTAAAATGAATTATCTTTGAACTGGATAAATTATATGCCTTTTTTGTAATAAATAATACCCTGTACCTATCATTAATATAGAAACACTTACAGGAATAATTACAGGAGAGACCCATGGACAGGGTATCAAAAAGAGCACATCCCATACAAGAATATTTTCGGGCCATCTTAACCAGAGATAGAGGAAGACATAATAAAATATATCCCAGATACCAAAGGCAATTAAAAAGCCGGCAATTCTTTCCCTTTTATTTTTCCCGAAAAGAAATGCTATACAGACAAGCATTACTATTGTGGCAAACTCTCTTGTCTGCTCACTCCACATTATCCCTGCATTTCTGATAAAACTCCAAAATTCTTTGTAGGTTGAGAAATGTGGCCATTGAGAAACAGGGATAAGCCATCTGAGATATACAACAACCATTGCTTCCACATACGCCATCGCAACAGCATAAAGAATAAGGAATAATAATCTTTTTCCCATTTTATATATTTATACTTCCTGCTTCTTTATAAAATGCTATAATATTTTCAACAGGGATATCTGCCTGAAAATTATGTGTAGGAGCAAGGATATACCCACCATTCTCTCCTAAAATATCTATACGCTCCCTGACTTCTCTTCTCACATCTTCAACTGTTCCATAAGGCAGGGTTTTCTGAACATCCACTCCACCGTGAAAACATATTTTTTCACCGAACTCTTTTTTAAGTTCTACCGGGACCATACCTGCTGCTCTGACCTGTACTGGATTGAGTATATCAAAGCCGGCATCTATAAGGTCTGGGATAATCTCTTTTATTGCTCCGCAGGAATGGAACATCACTTTTACATTGTATTCCCTGCAAAGTTTAATATATTTTTTAAGGTATGGAAGAATAAAACTGTGTATCTGTGCAGGCGAAATAAGAAGGCCACTCTGCGTACCCATATCATCACCTATCAGAAGAATATCTATCTTTCCTCTTGCTGCTTCAAATATCCTGCGGTTCAGTTTCAGATAAAAGTCACTTATCCTGCTGAATAAAGTATGGACAAATTCAGGGTTGAGTGCCAGGTCCATCATTATCTTTTCCATTCCACAAAGATAAATACCCTGGTGTAGAACAGTTGTTCTGTTTGTCCTTTCATCACAAAGAACTATGGCATATTGCTCATATCTACTGCATATATCTTTCATATCTTCAAATTTGAACCACTCAGGGTCAGGCCACTCAAACTTTTCAAGGTCTTCAATTGAATTAGCACCGGCAAGTGGGTAGTAACTGACTTCATTATAGATAGCATTACCTGTTTTTACAGGTTTGCGCCTCACCTTCCATATGTCTTCTCTGCTTCCATCAGGGAAAGTTCTTAAAGGAGGCCCTGCATACTCAGGAAATACATATCGGATGTCAACACCCAATCTTTCAAGAAGTGCTTCTCTGTTATCCAGGGCAAGATAGACCATTAAATTTTTTTCTGCATCTTTTGTTGCCCAGAAATCAACCGGCACTCTATCTGTCTTTTCATGCCTTATTGCCTTCAATACCCTCTCTTTTCCGCTCATTTTTAAAATTATTTTGTGATAAATGGCTCCCTGTAAATCCTATTTCTGATAACATACTTTTTACTTTGCCGTAAGAACATCTCTACCGCCTGTTATATTAATTTCATTTCAATGTATGACACCAAAGGGCTGGGTATGGGTATATCCGCCATCTCCGACCAATCTTACACGGATATATGAACCGAGCATCTTTTCCAGTTTTGTAAGATTTATTGTATTTCCTGTTGCTATAACCCTGCCATCTGAAATCCACTCTACTGTATGGGCGCCTTCTGTTTGTATGTGGATTTTTATCTCTCCTTTTTCTCTGGATACACTGATTGATTTTATTATGGGTGGTTTCTTTAAGAGAGATGGGTCAGGGCTATGTGAAAAATAAAAACTGCCCTCTTTCATTGCTCTTCTGACTTCTGCATTGCTTAAATTCTTTAGAAGAAAAACATTCCAGGAGCGTCCTATATGTTCAGGTATATGTGCATCATCATTTGCAAAGCCCCAGACAGGTCTGTCAGGCATTAAATATATCAGAAGACGGTCCCATAATATCTGGTCAAGTGGCCATCTGTTTCCCTGATTATAGACCTCCATACCCACAATTACCGGATAACGGGTATACAGGTCAACATACCAGCTATCAGGGTAATTATACCTGCCGGGATGAAAGAAAACCGCTATACCATCTTTTTTAGAAATGTTCTTCAAGGACTGTTCTATGTTTGCAGAAGGAATTGCATCACTGAAATAACTGCCAAGGTGGTGATGCAAAGAAAACTCATTTCCCTGAATTGCAAGCATCTTCATCTTTTCTGGATATCTGTCTTCAGAATTACCGAATTTATTTAAACTTTCCCAGGGAAATGTAGTTCTATTATGGTCGGTGATTGCAAGTATACTATATCCTTCTGCTTTGTATCTATCAATTACTTCGTGAGGTAATAAAATACCATCTGAATATTTCGTATGGGTATGCAGATTTCCATTATACTGTTTGAATTTATTCCATCTGACATTTTCATAAGGATTTTTTATATCCAGAGAAAATGCATATCTGGAAATAATAACTGTCAACAGGATAAGTAGTAAACCTCTTACATTTTTTTTCATTCTATACTCTTTCATAAAATTTGAAGTCATTTATAATTATAATCGGATTTCCTGGATAACACAAAAATCTATTATAATAAATACAGGAGATTTGGTTATATGAAGAAAAAGAAAAAAAGAAAAGATGATAAATTAACCCACTTTTTTATATTCCAGTTTTTTGTTGTGTTTTTCTATACCGTAAAGTTTATTCCATCTGTGCTATATCCTTTTTTAAGTCGTATTGCGGGACTCATTGCGTTTTATACTATGGGAGCCAGTAGAAAACTTATACTGAAGAATATGGATATTGCTTATGGAGATACTGTTGATAGAGAAAAGAAAAAGGATATAGCAAGGAAGTTATTTACGGGGATAGTATTGAGTTTATGTGAGTGTATACAGATAGCAAAATTGAAAGATGAACAGTTGCTTGATATGGTTGTATTTGAAGGGGAAGAAAACCTGAAAGATGCATTAGGTCAAAACCGTGGAGTTGTGGGTATCTCTCCTCATATGGGAAATTTCCCGCGACTTCAGGCAGTACTGGCAAAAAAAGGGTATCCTGCAACATATTTTTCAAGGCCTCCGTCAGGGAAACATCTGGCAAAACTTTTCAGGAAACTTATTGCATCAGAAAATGTCCCTCTGATATATGTCACTAACAGAAGACAGGCAATAATAGATGCTCACAGATGGGTTCAGAATAAAGGGATGCTTTGTTTTTATATTGACCAGCATGATAGTAAAGGTGTTGAGGTGGAATTTTTTGGGAAAAAGGTCTTTGCTCCTGCTGGGGCTGCAGCATTTGCAAGAAAATATGACTGTCCTGTTTTAGGACTTTTTACGTACAGGATGAGAAATGGCAGACAGAAAATAATTATAGAAGGGCCTTATCAACTTCAGAAAACAGACAATGCCGAAGAAGATATCAGGGTGAATACAGCATTTTTCCTGAAAAGGATTGAATATTACGTAAGATTATATCCGGAACACTGGTATTCCTGGCTGCACAAGAGATTTCCAGGCCTATATTGAAAGTAAAACCATCACCAGTGCTGTTATAATTCCTACCGAAAGGTTATCATTAACCTTCAAAGGCAAAACCTCCACAATAGAAGCAACTATCGCTCCTGTTATTAAGAGAAGTAAAGGAATATTCAGAAATGGATAGATAATTAAACCGATGATTAAATTAAAAAGCAAGCCACCTGCAAGTCCTTCAAGTGTCTTCCCCTCAAAAATTTCCCTTTTTCCATACCTTGTTCCTATAATCCCGCTTCCTGCATCCCCAAAAACAAGGAAAAATAGTGTCGCAATACTGATATCTTCAGGAAAGAACAGGATGATAAAAACAGCGAGGATGAAATATGTATCCCCTGTAAGTTTCCCCGTCTTTTCTCTGAAAATTCCCTTTCCTTTACCAATAATATATTCCCAGACAGCAGGATATTTCCATCTTTCATATTCCATAGCCAGAAGCAGGGTGAGAAAGAATGTTGCAAGTACAATAGGGATAAATGACCTACCCGTAATAAGATAGACAACAGGAAAAATAGACCCCATTATTATTCTGTAAAGTTTACGTTTTCCTATCTTCATTGTTTCTTACTTCTCAGGTCTCTTATAACATCAGGATTTACCAGCATTCCTGTGATAATAAGTAATACAGTAGATATGGATGTCTGTACAAAAACTGACATATTTATCCGCAGACCATAGGCAAAGAACAGACACACAAAATAAAAAAGGACGCAGGATAGCAGCACCTTTATGGAGCGGGGATTGGTCTTCTGAACAACAAACCAGAGGATAATAACGAGCGGGAAAAGTAAAGGCATAAGAAAGAGAATAATACCTCCTGTTGTAGCCGCTCCTTTACCTCCCTTGAAATGAAGAAAAATGGAATAACAATGGCCGAATATTACAGAGATACCAATAACTGTCAGGATTATTATATTGGTTATGCCGAGATTTTTAGCAAAAAACATAGGGATTACACCTTTCATAGTATCCCCGAGCCATACAATAACTCCCCACTTTTTACCCACACTTCTTGCTACATTGGCGGCACCCGGATTACCTGTCCCTATCTGACGGATATCCTTTCCTGTTAGAAATCTTGTGAAAAGGTATGCAAAAGAGACACTCCCAATGATATACCCACTAACCAGACATAGTAATATCTTCATCAGTTCTGTTATACCACTCTATTATTCTTTTCGTCAATCTTACATCTTATTTTACAGGCGGACAGGTTTACCGGTGCGTATTGATTCATGTGCCTTCAAAGTAACCGCAAGTGTCTTAACAGCATCTGCGTAATCTGACTTTACATATGAGCCATCTCCTTTTGCAACTGCCTTTATAAATGCTTTTTCTTCTTCAAGCATAGGGTCAATAGAAGAAATAGAGATGGTTTTCTTATTTCCTCTATCTACTGTAAGAGTATTCCCCTGATAGTCAAGTATTATCCCTTTACCCATAACCTCCACCCCACTGTTAAAGCCACTCCATAGCCAGGTACAGGTAAGATTTCCAATGTATCCATCTTTGAATTTTAAAAGGAGGGAGGACGCATCTTCCACATCATAGCCAGGATATATCTGATTGTTAATCCCCTCTACCTTATATGCAAAGACCTCTTCAACATCTCCGAGGAAGTATTGCATCATATTAACTATATGTGTCGCCTGTTCAACCAGCTGTCCACCTGAAAGTGACTTTGTAATAAGCCACTTATTCTTTCCCTCTCCTGGAACACCACCATAATATCTTCCTCTGGCAAAAGCAATCCTTTCTTTTGAAATAATCTCTCGTGCTTCCTCAACTACATCAAAATATCTAAGGACATATCCAACGCCTGTGATGAGACCTGCTGCCTTTACCTTTGATGAAATTTCCTCTGCCTTTGAAAGGTCAAGATGAACTGGCTTTTCTACAAAAAAGTGTATATTCTTTTCTATACACATCTCCTCCTGACCCTTATGGGCAAAAGGGGGAACACATATATAACAGGCATCCATCTTCACCTCTTCAAGCATCTTTTCAAACCCAGTATAGACCTTCCCTCCATATTTCTGTGCTGCCCTTTCCGCTTTTTCTTTTTCTATATCACACATTGCCACAAACTCCACATCTTCAATCTGTGCAAGCCGTTCCATATGCGCATTTGCTATACCACCACACCCGATAAATCCTATTTTTACTTTCATCGTTTCTCCTTTTTCGGTTTATCTTACACCAATTTGTTTTATAACTCAAATAAATTCCTCTTTGGCAGGGAAAGGCGGATGTGTTAAGATATAAGGGATGGAAGCAAAAAAGTTCAGGATAAAAGAAAATATACATCTGACGGAAAAACTTTATCTATTAGAACTGGAAGGGAATCTCAAAACATCTCCTTCTCCCGGTCAGTTTGTACATATCAAAATAGAGCCATTCTTCCTCAGAAGGCCTTTTTCAGTTGCGGGATATAGAGATAACTGCCTGAAATTGCTCTACAGAGTTGCTGGAAGGGCAACAGAAGCACTTACAGGAAAGCAAGCGGGAGAATTTATTGATGTTATAGGTCCTCTTGGAAATGGTTTCCCGGTAAGTGATAAATGGGAAAAAATATATCTTGCAGGAGGTGGAACAGGAATTGCCCCCCTGCTCTTTCTTTCAGAATTCTTAGTTAAAAAAGATATTACCTTTTTCTATGGAGCCAGAAGTATTGACTGTATTGCCTTCAATATTCTCACTTACGGTGTTAATTATATATTTTCTACTGATGATGGTTCATATGGACATAAAGGACTGCTACCAGATGTAATTAAAAGATACATAAAAAAAGATTGCCTGCCCGATGTAATATATGCAGGTGGTCCTTATGAAATGCTTAAAGCAATTGATAGAATCTCGCAAAATTATAAAATACCTGCGTTTGTATCAATGGAAAACAGGATGGCATGTGGAACAGGACTGTGTTATGGATGCGTAACAAAAATAAAAAATAAAAAGGGCTGGGAATATAAGAGGGTCTGTAAAGATGGCCCCGTATTTAGTTCAGAAGAGGTGCTATGGGAATGAAACCATTAGAAGTAAAGTTAGGCCGATTATCTCTTAAAACACCTGTGATTATGGCAAGTGGTATATTCAGTTACGGAGAGATAAACATAGATTATATTGATTATAAAAAGTTGGGTGCGATAATTACCAAAACCATAACATTTAATCCGAGAGAAGGAAACCCACAGCCCAGAATATGGGAGACACCTTCAGGGATGATAAACTGTGTGGGACTTCAGAATCCCGGTATAAAAGAATTTATAAAAAAGGGGCTTTATAATCTCAATATAGATGGAGTTAAAACCATTATAAGTATCTCCGGACAGAATCCAGATGAAATTAAAAAGATGACAGAAATGCTGGTAAAGAGAAATGTAGAAGCAATAGAACTAAATCTCTCCTGTCCCAACATAAACAGAGGAAATCTTATGGCATCTCAATCAACTGAAGCTACATACAGTTTTGTAAAGGCAGCAAAGGATGCAGGAGAAAAAATAACACTTATAGCGAAACTTTCACCTAATGTCACTGATATTACAGAAATAGCAACTGCGGCTGAAGAAGGTGGTGCGGATGTGTTAAACCTAATCAATACAATAAAAGCAATGGCTGTGGATATAGAAAATAATAGGGTTATTGAAGGGGGACTTTCCGGACCAGCCATAAAACCTGCTGGGCTTCGTGCTGTCTATGATACCTACAGAAAAGTACAGATACCAATTATAGGGACAGGCGGGATAACGACAGGACGGGATGCTATGGAATACATACTTACAGGTGCTTCAGCAGTGGGAATAGGAAGTGGGTTCTTCTCCAATCCATATCTTATAGATGAGATATATGAAACACTTACGGGGTTTTTGAAAGTAAACAAACTTAAAACAATCTCTGACGCCACAGGGCTTCTAAATGAAAAAAAAGATAAAGCAGCAGGAAAGAGAAAAAATTAATCCCTGGCAGGGATTTGTTATTATAAGTATTTCTGTATTTGTATTTCTGAGGTTTTTTGTTGACGGTCTCAGTTATCCTGGATTTAATTTTTTCTGGAATATATACTTTTTTTTACTTACTATATTACATATACTGATAAAAAAGAATGGATTTGATAACACAGACATTCTTCTCCTCTTTTACTTTGTCATATCCACAGTATCAACAGGTATCTCTCCTGTAAAAGGGACAGGGATTACTTTTAACACCCAGATACTTGCTTACTGGTGCATCTTCTTTTTAATAAAGAAAAATTTTATAACCAAGGAACAGAAAAAAGTTATTTTTATTACCATAATTATAAGTGGTTTACTGGTATCCATTTATGGTCTATATCAATACTTTGTGGGTTTTGAAGAGACAAGACAGTTTATATATTCCAGACCGGAACTTTTAAAAACACTACCTCCTACATTCATAGAAAGAATTATGAGTAACAGGGTTTTTGCCACATTTGTATATCCCAATGTATTTGCCGCATTTTTACTTTTTCTCATACCTCTTTCTTATTTTTATGCGTTTTCAAAAGAAAATACTATACTTAAATGGGCCGCAATACTGACGGTGATTCTTGCTTTCTGGAATATGTTTCTTACAAATTCAAGTGGAGGAATTTATATCCTTCTGTTTATATTACAGATAATGTTGCTGTTTTTGATATTTGATGAAAGAAAATTGAAAATAATCCTGCCTGTTATTATCATTCTTGAAATTGCCATTATGTACGGCGGATACATAACAGAAAAACTACCAAAGATGCTTTCTTTTATTGACAGAGTAAGATACTGGAATTCAGCAATAGCAATATTTAAAGAACATCCAGTATCAGGGGTAGGCGCAGAAAATTACAGATATTACTATACTAAATATAAACTACCGGAAACAATGGAAGCAAAACATCCTCATTCTATCTTATTTGCGTCTCTGGCTGAAACAGGACTGACAGGAACCTTCTCTCTCTTTGCTTTTCTGATAACAATTACTGTAACTCTTTTCAGGAAGGCAAGGGCATCGCCGTTAGAAGCAGGTCTGGCATTTTCTTTTCTGGCTTTTTTCCTTCATAATCTTATTGATTTTGATTTTATAAACCCCGCTGTTGCCATACTATTTTTTATAACAGGGGGGATTGCACTTAACGGACAGGAAAACAACAGGGAGATAAATCAGTATTCCTTGACAAGATGGCTTAATTTCCTTATCATATTTATAATTATTTTAACAGGAATAAACTATATAAGATACTCTCTTTCTCAGAAAGCAATCAATATGTCCGGAAGAGAAAGGGACATAAACAGCAAACTTTATTATATTGAAAGGGCATCCACATTGTATCCTTTGAACTTTGAAATATATGAGAAAAAAGGAGATATCTTTTATACTATTTTCACTGTGAAGGAAGACCCGGTTTATAGAGAGCAGGCAAAGATTGCGTATCAACAGGCAATTGCTTTAAATCCTTTACTGACAGGTGTTTATAGAAACCTTGCTTTTTTATATGAGGGTTCAGGCGACCATAAATCAGCAGAAAAGATGTATCTCAAACTTCTGGAAATCTATCCTAATAAAAAACAATTTAATGTTGAGGTAGCTATGTTTTATAAAAGAATTGGGAATGAAGCCAGTTTTAACCATTATTATGAAAGAAGCAAAAAACTCGTAGCAGTTACAATGGAAGAAAATCTGATTGTACAGGAATATATAAAATGGATAGAATCGCAGAAATAGAGACACGGAAAGGTGAAAAGACGCAATTTTTCAGGGTTGGTCAGGAATTAATGGACATTCAGAAGGGTGACCTGTGTATTGTGGAATTTACACAGGGAACTGTTGACTATGGGAAGGTGTATGACTTTATTGAAGGGAAAACACTTCTCAAGCCAACCATATCTGGAAAGGTATTAAGGAAGGGGACAGAAAAAGATATTGAAACTATAAAGGAAAACAGAGGAAAAACAGTGGAATGTATTGCTATCTGCAAAGAAAAGATAAAGACATATAAACTGCCGATGAAACTTATTGATGCAGAGTATTCTTTTGACCGAACAAAAATAACGTTTTATTACTGGTCTGAAAGCAGGATTGACTTCAGAAATCTTGTAAAGGAACTGGCAAAAATTTTTAACTGCCGGATAGAAATGCGACAGATAGGACTGAGAGATGAGGCAAAGATTAAGGGTGGATATGGAGTATGTGGCTATCCACTATGCTGTGCACAGTTTTTAAGAAGGTTTGATTCAATAACAATGCGGATGGTAAAAAACCAAAATCTACCTCTTGACATAAGCAAGATAACAGGACAGTGTGGACGGCTTTTATGCTGTTTAGGATATGAAGACGAACTTTATAAAAAAGAACTGGTAAAAAAGAGATGAAGATTTATATAACCACACCTATATATTATATAAACGCAGAGCCACATATAGGTCATGCATATACGACCATAGCGGCAGATACACTCGCCAGATTTTACAGAATGGCTGGCTATGATGTCTTTTTTCTCACAGGCACGGATGAACACGGACAGAAGATATATGAAGCGGCTAAAAAACA
>DAONKS010000013.1:18329-25140 GCA_035406305.1 bacterium
ACACCTGAAAACTATACAATTTACGTATGGTTTGATGCCCTTATAAATTATCTGAGTGGTGTGGGCTATCTAAAAGATGAAAAATATTTTTCAAAATACTGGCCACCCGATGTGCAGTTTATAGGAAAGGATATTATAAGATTTCATCATATTATATGGCCCTGCTTATTGCTCGCTCTTGACCTGCCACTTCCAGAGACCATATTTGCACATGGCTGGTGGACATCAGGTAAAGACAAAATTTCAAAATCAAAGGGAAATATTGTTTCCCCACAAAAAATTGTGGAGGAATATGGATTGGACCCTTTAAGATATTTTCTTTTAAGAGAAGTTTCTTTTGGACTTGATGGCGAATATTCAGAAGAAGGTTTCAAAAAAAGGTACAACAGTGACCTTGTTAATGACCTGGGTAATCTTGTAAACAGAACCCTTAACCTTGTAGAAACAAAAATGTCAGGAAGAATAGGTAATCAAACACCAAAAACAACACTTGTAAAACTTGCGATTTCTGTGTTTGAAGAGTATCAGAAAAAAATGAAGGCAATTGCTTTTTCTGAAGCACTTGAAGAGATATGGAAACTTGTATCTTATCTTAACAGATTTCTTGATGAAGAAGCACCCTGGCGAGAGGGTTGTAATAATGTAAGAGAGATACTTTACAGTACTGTCTACGGAATCCGTATTGTTTCAATAATGCTTGCTCCTTTCATTCCTGCATCTTCTTTAAGGATATGGCAGATGCTGGGCTTTGATGGGGACCCGGAGATGGGAGGGTTCAAACTGTTAAAGCAAGAGATACCGGAAGGTATAAAAATAAAAAAAAGGGAGATACTTTTCCCGAGGAAAAAATGATGAAACCGCTATATAAAAGATTTGTTCTGAAACTTTCAGGAGAGGCGCTGCAGGGAGAACAGAAATTTGGCATTAATTCAGAAGCAATTATCTCAATCGCGAAAGAAATAAAAGATGTCTGGCAGTTAGGATGTGAAATAGGTATAGTGCTGGGTGCTGGAAACATCTATAGAGGAAATACCAGGGACAGAAAAATTATAGACCCTGTAACAGCCGACTATATGGGAATGTTAGCAACAGTTATTAATGGTCTTGCACTGCAGAACACACTTGAAAAATTAGGGCTTGAAACACGGGTCCAGAGTGCCTTTGATATGAAACAGTTCTGTGAGATGTATATCAGAAGAAGAGCTATAAGGCACCTTGAGAAAAAAAGGATTGTAATCTTTGTTGGTGGAACAGGGAATCCCTATTTTACAACTGATACTGCTGCTGCTTTAAAAGCAATAGAAATCGGAGCAGAGGTTATATTAAAAGCAACAAAGGTAGATGGAATTTACTCGGCAGACCCTAATTTAGACCCTTCAGCTAAAAGATATAACGTTCTTTCTTATATGGAGGTGCTGCAAAAACGGCTCAAGATAATGGACAGTTCCGCAATCTCTTTATGTATGGATAATCACATTCCCATTGTTGTTTTCAATCTTTTCAGAAAAGGAAATTTGAAAAAGATAGTAATGGGTAAAGGTATAAAAACAACAGTAAAGGAGTAAGGAGGGTATGCTATGAAAGGAAAGATATTCAGTGAAGCTGAAAAAAAGATGGAAGGAGTTGTGAATTTTTTCAAAAAGGAAATCGGCACTTTAAGGGCAGGGAGAGCATCTATCTCTCTTCTTGAAGGGATTACAGTAGAATACTACGGTTCAAAAATGCCTATCAGTCAGATTGCTACAATAACAATTCCTCAGCCACAGTTAATTGTGATACAGCCATGGGATAAGAATATGCTTCAGGAAATAACAAAAGCAATACAGAGCAGCAACATAGGTCTCAATCCAATTCCAGATGCAAATGTTATACGAGTCCCTGTTCCTCCTATAAGTGAGGAAAGAAGGCAGGAACTTGTAAAAATTCTCCACAGGATGGGAGAAGAAGCAAAGGTTGAAATCAGAGAGATAAGACGTAAAGGAAATGAAGAGTTAAAAAAGGCGGAAAAGGATAAAATGATAACCGAAGATGATATGCACAAAGGGATTGAAGAGATACAGGAGATAACGGATAAATTCATAAAGGAAATAGATAAAAGGATAGAAGAAAAAAGTAAAGAAATAATGGAAGGGTAATGAAAAATTTTGTAATAGCAATAGACGGTCCTGCAGGTGCAGGAAAAAGCACGGTTGCAAGATATGTTGCTAAAAAATTGGGATTTTTATATGTGGATACAGGTGCAATGTACCGCGCACTTACATTGAAAGCCATTAATGAAAAAATCCCTTTTTCTGATGAAAAAAAATTAATTGAAATGGCAAAAAACACAGAGATAGAATTACAGGATAATAATACTGGCTACAGGGTATTACTTGACGGAAAGGATGTCAGCGAAGCAATCAGAACAGAAGAGGTAAGCAAGGGCACACATTTTATCGCTTCTATCCTTCCTATCAGGGAGATATTGTGGAGAATGCAGAGGCAATTAAGAGAAAAGTATGATATTGTTATGGAAGGCAGGGATATCGGAAGCAAGGTTTTTCCTGATGCTCAATTAAAAATTTTCCTTGATGCCAGTGTAAAAGAACGTGCAAAGAGAAGGTATCTCCAGTTAAAAGAAATGGGAATTGAAGGTGATTTAATAACTATAGAGAAAGAGATAATAGAAAGGGATGAGAAGGACAAAAAAAGAAGCATCTCACCACTGGTAAGGCATCCGGATGCCTTTTATATTGATACAACAGGAATGACTATTGAAGAAGTTATTGAGAGAATTATTAATCTTTATAACCAGGTTGTTAAAAAATCTCCTGATTATAATCCCAGAGTAAAAGCATAAACCTGTCTTTTATTTTCATGTGTTGAGTTCACAAGCAGGATATCTCCCCGAGGACTCCAGTGTGGATGTAAATCACATCTCCAGTAAGATAATGGCGTATAATACTCTGAGGGTTCGTATAGTTGGGCCAGTGGTAAAACAGCATCTGTTTTCATATCCACAAGATATAACCCCTGATTACCTATGCTGTCCGGATATGTGTCCATCGCCATATATCTACCATCAGGAGAAAACGTCCCATGCCCATCTTCAAAAAGACCTTTTCCAATTAGACGATAGTCCTGTTTCCCAACTGTAAAGATTACAGGTCCCCATCTTTTCCCCTGATATGCAGCTGTCACCATAAGTATGTCTTTTGAATACCAATCATAGTGTGAACCACCCCACTTCCAAGGTTCTGGAAAACAGGGGGAAAGATTTTTACCATCAGAATCCACAGTAAGGGAAGCAGTAAAAATACCTGTTTTGATGCTTTCTCTAATCCTTGCAAGAAAGAATATACGGGAACCATCTTTATTGAAAAGAGTATGGGCAAACCACATAAGCGCCTTTTTATTCTTAATATCCGGTTTACCGATGAGTTTTTTAACTTCCGCAATTGATACTATAAGGGCTGATGTGTTTTTTTGTAAATCAACTATATAGAGTCCATCATCATCAGGAAAAGGTATATCTGCACGGGAGTCCTCTCCTTCCCCATCATAACCATAATCAGGTCTTGTAAGACGGCGCCTTGAATAATTTAAACTCACTGCCTTCTTTCCTTCAGGAGAAATAGAACTGACAGGGCGACAGATTATCCTCTCTTTTCCTGAATGGATATTAATAATACGAGCAACATTTTTCCCCTCTATGAAGTCATTGAAGATAATCTCTGAATCAGGAGCCGTGGGAAGCCAGTGCGCCATACATCCTTCCTGAAAATTCCACGCTCTCGTCTGTGAAAGAGAGTGAAACTTCGCTGTTTCTATATCAACAATACCTATGGTAGCCACATCATTATGAAGAGGTAGAGAATATTTAATATTGGTAGCGAGCACCACCACATATTTCTGAGAAGCACTAAAAGGATTTATTCCATAGTAGTTTGCTACAAAATACTCCTGTTTCATATCCGTTATTCTTTTCATGCTGGATACGACAGGAAATTTTATAGTTCTGACTGCCATTTTCAGTGTATCAAATATATCTTGAAGCCAGTTTGAGTTTTGTCTGTGTTTCTCCGCCGTTTATAAGGTATAGAAGAGGCACAGGTCTGTCAACTCCTTCTATAAAGGAAGGCCGTGCCTGCCAGGGAGTAACAGACAGAACACTGGTGAAGTCCATCCAGTATTCCAGACGTGCTGGCTTAAGGTTCCATATCATATGGAAATGGTTCGCCGGGGCGAACTGTTTATATTCAAGCATTGTAGCATACTCAGGGACAACAAATGTATGTGGCCAGGTAGATGTGGATGTTCTGCAGACAGCATCAGAAAGTTTAGAAGGAAGGTCTACCGTCTCTGCCTCATCCCATATAAAAGAGAACAGTCCTGTAATGCTGCTATAAGCCATTCTACCTGCCACACCTTTTATACCACCAGGAGAGACAAATGTTACAGAATTCCCGAGCCCCGGAAAATATCCTTCATCTGCAATAGGAAAAGAAACCCTTGACATAATCTCTTCTATAGATGCACCGGGTTTTGCTGACCAGTCAAAAGCAGCACTACCAGAATTATCACCATCCACAAAACCTTTCTTTTCCCATACTGTCTCACCTGTCAGTTTTACTCCCACCTTTTCAGCAAGTTCCTTTATTTCCCATGGTTCCCACACTTTCCTGAAGTCCATAAAGAGAGGGGGATTACCACCTGTAAGATAGGTGAAAAAGAGCATTGTTAATAATCCCTGAACATCTGCTTCTGTAGCATAAGGCACGGGTGACTTTTTTCCATTATGGTCAAAAGTAGAATTAAAAAGCGACTCCATAACATCTGCTACAGGGAGTGGAATACCCCTTAAATCAGAACCCCACTCTAACTGGCTCATAAAACCACCACCAACAGCATTAAGGTCTTTCATAATATCCCTCACTATTAGATACATTGCAAGGGACGCATTAAATCTTTCACTATCTTCTTCATTCCTTATCTCTATTCTTCCTTTACAGTGTCTTTCAAGCCAGTTCCTCAATTCTTTCAGTTCGCTCTGTTTATATGCTTTCTTCTGTAACATATCCGCAAGCAGTTTCATATCAAGCCGTGTTATCTCTATCCCGAAGATTTTTCTGGTCGGGATAATATGGGCAAGCGCTGTCTCCATCCCCATTGAGTCATGGCCAAATATAACCACGCGTCTGCCCTGCAGTGCCTTAAATGTCAGTGCTGCATAACACCAGTCAATAAGGGATTCAGCGGTGCTTTCAGTCATAACAGGATTCTGCCCTGTGTCAGGCCAGGTACCTATATTTATATGGATGAGTTTTCCATACTGGGAAACAGCACCACTACAGGCATGGGTATATACAACGCCTGGCTTTGGACCACTATTCCCGCAGGTAAGGTTAATCGGTGTATCTGATGGAAACTGCTGAATAAAGGATATAAGTGTCAGTTGAGGAAAAGCCCAGGTATCCGGTAAACCTACAAGGATATTTACCTTTGCATCTTTAAACTGGGCAGCAACAATATCTGCCTGTTTCTCCCCATCTATAAGGACATCACTGTAAACAACCTTTACTGGAGAACCATCTGGCTTTTTAATTTTACCGGAGAGAATCTCCGCAGTTATCTTCACTATATTCACCGCTCTTTCTCTGGATTGTTTATCAATTCGTGGGTCACAAGGAGCAAAAACACCTATTACACATTCACCCGGCTCTATTTCTTTCATAACTTCCAATCTCACAGGTTTCATTTTTGTCCCCCCTGTAATTTTACTTTACAGTCACAATTTTTTTGGTCTACCGATTGCCTGTTTCCTGCTTAACTTTGCTCTACCCTGTTCATCAAAACCTAAAAACTTCACAGGAATTATATCTCCTTCTTTTATTACATCCTCAACCCTGTTCACACGGTGAGGCGCCAATTCTGAAATATGAACCAGGCCTTCTTTTCCGGGTAAAAACTGTACAAAAGCACCGAAACTCATTATCTTTACCACCTTACCTTCGTAAATCCTGCCTGGTTCGGGTTCTTCCGTAAGAGCTCTTATCATATCCGCTGCTTCTTCACAGGCACGACTATCGGGGGAGTATATCCTGACATTTCCATCGTCAGAGATGTCTATCTCCGTCCCTGTATCTTCTATAATCTTTTTTATTGTCTTCCCGCCGGGTCCAATCACCAGTCCTATCTTGTCTGTTTTAATCTTCAGTGTGATTATTCTGGGAGCATATCTGGATATGGTAGGACGGGGTTCTTTAATGGTTTCATACATCTTTTTCAAAATCTCTTTTCTTGCCATTTTTGACTGATATAACGCTTTTTCCATTACATCAAGTGTTAAGCCAGTCTCTTTCACGTCCATCTGGAAGCCGGTAATACCTGTCTCTGTCCCTGCTATTTTTAAGTCAAGATTGCCGTAATGGTCCTCCTCACCTGCTATATCTGTCAGAAGAACATATTTATCTTTTTCTTTTATCATTCCTACTGAAATACCTGCTACATGTTTCTTAACCGGAACACCTGCATCCATCAAAGCGAGGCTACCCGCACAAACAGTTGCCATAGAAGAAGACCCGTTGGACTCAAGAATCTCAGCAACAATCCTTATAGTATAAGAAAACTCTTCCTCAGGAGGGATAAAAAGTTCCAGTGACCTGGCAGCAAGGGCCCCATGCCCTATCTCGCGGCGGGAAGCACCTCTTAAAGGTGCAACCTCCCCTACCGAAAAAGGTGGGAAATTATAGTGAACCATAAACCTCTTGGTCATCTCTTCATGAAGGCCTTCTATTATCTGTTCATCCCTGCTGGTACCAAGTGTCACAGA
>DAONKS010000014.1:0-22058 GCA_035406305.1 bacterium
AGAGAAAAACAGGAACACCCAAAATGAATTTACACAAAAATCTTGACATTACCAGCAATAGAATATTTAGAAAAAGCAGTTTCTTTTAAGCCAGATTTCTACCTGGCATATTTCAATTTAGGTATGATATATTATATGAAAAACAATTACAGGCAGGCACAGGGCTATTTTAAAAAAACGCTTGAAATAAATCCACAGTTTACACCTGCGAGGGTTCTGCTATCCGAAGTGGAAAACTAAAGAAGGTATTGTATAATATATCCCATGCGGCTAAGAATAAATGATGATTGGAAGTTTTTTAAAGGTGATATTGAGAAGGCGGAAACAACGGATTATAACGACAGTTCCTGGCAGAAAATTAAACTTCCCCATGACTGGAGTATAGAAGGTCCTTTCAGTAAAGAAAATTATATACCTGCAGTGATGGTAGCAAACCACCTTGAGGCACGTGCAGATAGCTATCTTCCCAAGGGTATTGGCTGGTACAGGAAGGAAATTGACAGGAACAGTTTTGATTCAGAAGGAAAAACTGTTTATATTGAATTTGAAGGGGTTTTTCGTAATAGCACACTGTGGGTAAATGGATATAAAGCTGGCAATCATCCATGGGGATATACGGGATTTTTTTATAATATTACACCATTTTTACCTCCTGATAATCAGATAGATGTACTTGCAATGCAGGTTGATGCAAGAGATATGGAAGGATGGTGGTATGAAGGGTCGGGTATATACAGAAATGTCTGGTTAATCTTAAAAGAAAAACTCCACATTCCACCATGGGGAATATTTATTTTTACACCATCTGTGGATATAAAAAGTGCAACTGTCAGGTTTGAAATAACAGTGGTGAACCACTACGAAAAACAGGCGTCGTTCAATATAATTACAGAAATTTTGTCTCCTGATGAAAAGTTGATTATATCCGATAGAACAGAACATTCCCTTGCTCCTTCCCTGACAGATAAAGTTCTTCTGGAATACAGGGTGGATAATCCTCTTCTATGGTCAACAGAAACTCCGCATCTATATAAAGCCAGAACGTATATCCTGCTCGGGAATAAAGAGGTTGATGTTGTGGAAACCCCTTTTGGCATCAGGTTTTTTGAGTTTACACCGGATAAAGGCTTTTTTCTCAACGGTAAACACCTTCAGATTCGTGGAGGATGTATCCACCATGATTTTGGAGGACTTGGATGTGGCCTTCCTGACAGAGCCCATGAGAAAACAGTGGAAATACTTAAAGAAATGGGGTGTAATATGATACGAAGTGCTCATAATACTGCCTCCCCGTCCTTAATGGATGTATGTGATAAAAACGGCATTCTTTTCTGGGCAGAACACCGTTATCTCGGTCCGGCTGAAACCACCGCTCAACCTTTAAGGGAAATGATAAGACGGGACAGAAACCATCCATGCATAGTTGTATGGGGGCTTGCCAATACCGCGGGAAGTCCTGATGGTAAACTGACAGAATACCTCAGGACTCTAAATGCAATTGCTAAAGAGGAAGACCCTACAAGACCAACAGGGGTTGCTCTTGAAGGTAATGACGGTGCCAATGAAAACGGATTTGCTATGGTAACAGATGTTGTGGGATATAATGGTGGTGGTATGGGAATAGATGACAGGGACCACAGATTATTCCCGGAAAGGAAGATATTGATTACAGAGTTTGCATCAGGACGCGGTACCAGAGGAGTATACGAATGCAGGGTTGTTAAGGATGATAAAAACAATACTATAGAAAGATATGGAGATGGCAGGATTATGATGCATACTGGTGAATACTCAACGATATTTAAGTTGTGTGAACAGCATGAGAAAGAGTGGGAACATATTATGCTCCGTCCCTGGCTTGCAGGTGGTATTATGTGGTCGGCTATTGAATATTATGGAGAAACAAAAGGCTGGCCATTCGTTACGAGCGAATTTGGTGTGATAGACATCTGTCGCTTTCCCAAGGATACCTTTTATTACTATAAAAAACTATGGACATCAGAACCGGTACTGCATATATTTCCACACTGGACATGGCCCGGGCAGGAAGGGAAATTAATAGACATCTGGTGTTATACAAATTGTGATACGGTGGATATCTATCTCAACGGAAAGATACAGAAGGGAATACCACACTTTCTGCAAAGAGGCACATCCTTCCCGCATCTTTGGTGGTCTATACCTTATGAACCCGGAGTTATAACTGCAGAGGGGACGATAAACGGTAAGGTTGTATGTCACAGGGAGATAAAAACTGCTGGAGAACCAGCAAGGGTAAGTGCTGTACCTGACAGGGCTATAATAAAAGCAGATAATGAAGACCTTTCTTTTGTAAAAATATCTGTTGAGGACGAAGCAGGAACCGTTGTCCCTTATGCCGATAATGAAATAGAGGTAAATATTAAAGGAAATGGAAGACTAATAGCCCTATGTTCCGGAGACCCCTGTAATCATCAATCTCCGAAAGGAAACCGGATGAAAGTATTTAATGGACTCTGTCTTGCCATTATCCAGAGTAACGGCAAACCAGATACCATAGAATGTGAGATTTTATCCCCTGGTCTGATTTCTAACATCGCAGTTATTAAATCCATATAAAAAGATATGGTTAACATAACAGGCCTTCTTACTTTAAGAAATATAAAAAAGGCATTTTTTACCGTTAGACGGGAAGGTTTTTCTGCGCTCTTGGACAAAATAAATATAGATATAAAACTGTTTAAAGAATATTCCTTATGGATAAAACAGAACCAGGAGAAAAGCATAGCTTATCAGAAAGATATAAAATTCTCTTATACACCTAAAATAAGTATCATTACAGCGACATACAACCCCCCACTGGATATATTAAAAAGCACTATTCTTTCTGTTCTGGGGCAGACATATTCAAACTGGGAGTTATGTATTGCTGATGGTAAAAGTAGTCCAGGGGTCTGTAAGATGCTTGAGGAATTCAGAAGTAAAGATAGCCGCATTAAGGTTATATTCCTTGAGGAAAATAAAGGAATTGCAGGTAATTTCAATGAGGGCATTTCACTTGCTACCGGAGATTATATATCTTTTCTTGACCATGATGATATGCTCTCTCTTAATGCCCTGTTTGAAGTGGTTAGAAAAATCAACGCCAATCCTGAAGCAGAGATAATTTACTCAGATGAAGATATAATGGATAGCAGGGGAAAAAGAATACGACCATTATTTAAGCCGGACTGGTCTCCGGACTATCTCAGAAGTTGTAATTATATCTGTCATTTTCTTGTGATTAAAAAGACACTTCTTGATGAGATAGGATATTTCAGAAATGGATTTGATGGCTCTCAGGACTATGATTTAGTTTTGAGATTAACAGAAAAGTCAGAAAAGATACTCCATATTCCAAAGGTTCTTTATCACTGGAGATATTCTCCGGGTTCAGTTCTTGTAAGTGAAACCAGTAAACCCCTGGCCTGGGAAAACGGAAAGAAAGCACTGGAAGAACATATCATGAGAACCGGACAGGAGGGCAGGGTAGAATATGGGAGAGGGCTGTATACTTACAGGGTTATCTATAAGATAAAGGGAACTCCTGAAGTTTCTATCATAATACCAAATACCAATAATAAAAAAGGTCTTGAAAAGTGTATAAATTCCATTCTTGTGAAAAGCACATACAAAAATTATGATATTATCATAGGAGAAAATAATTCATCAGAGGAGGAAATATTAAGTTATTACAGGCAACTTGAGAACAAAGGGAATATAAAAATAGTTATATGGGATAAACCATTCAACCATTCAGGAATAAACAATTTATGTGCAAGACATACGAATGCCCCCTTTCTTCTCTTTATTAATAATAATACAGAGGTTATAACCCCTTCATGGATAGAAAATATGCTGGAACACTGTCAGCGAAAAGAAACAGGTGCAGTTGGTGCTAAACTTTATTATCCTGATGGAAAAATACAACATGCAGGTATTATTATACAGGGATGCGGTCCTGTATATGCTTTTGAAGGATTTAATGGAAATTCTAAAGGATATATGTCAAGGGCAGTACTTATACAGAACTACAGTGCGGTTTCTGGTGCATGTCTGCTTACCAGAAAAGAAGTATTTGAAGAGGTTGGTGGTTTTGATGAAAATCTTGCATCTGCATATAATGATGTTGACTATTGTATTAAATTAAGAGAAAAGGGTTATCTTATAGTATGGACGCCTTATTCCGAGTTATTCCATTACGAAAAGAAGACACGGACAGGAGATATAACAAGAAAAAAAACAGATATATTAAAGAAGGAACTGGAATATTTGAAAAATAAATGGAAGAATATATTTGATAGAACAGACCCTTATTACAATCCTAACCTTCATTCTGAAAAAGGAAATTTTGCCCTTAACATAAAATGAGTGTAAAAATAAGTATCGGGATGGTCCTTTATAATAGTGCAGCATTTCTTTCTAATTGCCTTTATTCAATCTTTTCCCAGACCTTCAGAGATTTTGAAGTTATAGCGGTTGATAATAATTCGTCGGATAATTCTCTGATATTTATAAGCAAAGAATACCCATCGGTCAGGAGTGTGAAGAACAACAGAAATTATGGCTTTTCGTATGCACATAATCAGGCAATAGAAATATCAAAAGGAGAGTTTTATCTCTGTCTTAACCCGGATGTCATATTGAAAGAAAACTTTCTTGAAGAGATTTTAAAAGCAATACATATTAACCGCTTTGCGGGAATAGCCACAGGAAAAATTTACCGTCTTGATACAGATTTTGTTGTAAAATCTGGACTTAAAACCATTGATAGTACAGGCATATATCTGACAAAGAATATGAGACACTTTGACAGAGGAAGTGGAGAAGAAGATAGAGGACAGTATGAGAAACAAGAATATGTTTTTGGAGCAACAGGTGCTTGCTGTCTTTTCAGAAAAGAGATGCTTGAAGATATCAGGGTGGACGGGGAGTATTTTGATAATGATTTTTTCTTTTCACGTGAAGATGTAGATATATCATGGAGAAGCCAGATTGCAGGTTGGAAAACAGTGTATACTCCATCAGCTATAGCGTACCATTTAAGGAGGGTCCTTCCTGAAAGACGAAATATACTTAGTCCTGAGATAAATATGCATTCGGTTAAAAATAGATATCTTCTCCAGATAAAAAATCATACACTTTATACCTATCTCAAAACATTTCCTTATGCACTTTTCAGGGAGTTTTTGATTATTATATTTATTTTTGTCAAGGAGCACTATTCAATAAGAGGAATATATTTCGTACTGAAAAATTTCAGAAGGATAATAAAGAAAAGAAGGACTATTATGAAGAAGAAAAAGGTAAGCAATCAGTATCTTTCCCTGTGGTTTAACAAAACAAGTCAACCGATAGAATAAATTTATATTCTAAATAATGTATAATAAAAGGATGAAGATAGCGATAGTGGGGACGAGAGGAGTTCCTGCCAGATACGGTGGTTTTGAGACCTGTGCAGAAGAGTTGAGTACAGGACTTGTAAAAAAAGGTCATAAGGTTCTTGTTTCATGCAGGAGATATCTATACAGGGAAAGGGACAGGACTTATAAAGGGGTTAATCTGTGTTATCCCCTGTGTATTCCAGGAAAGGTTACAGATACATTTTCACATACATTTTTCAGTATTATCCGTGTCCTTTTATGGTCTCCTGATGTTATACTTATCTTTAACTCAGCTAACAGTCCGCTTGCTGTTATACCCAAAATATTAGGGAAGAAGGTTGTTATAAATGTTGATGGTTTAGAATGGAAGAGGGCAAAGTGGGGAAAAATAGCGAAGATGTATTATAAATTTTCAGAGTTTTTCTCTTCTGTCATTGCGGATGTGGTTGTATCTGATGCTAAAGCGATAAAGGAGTATTATCTAAAAAAATATGGCAGGGAAAGTGTCTATATTCCTTATGGGGCACCGCATATTGAAAGTAAAAATCCTGCGATATTAAAAAAGTATGGATTACAGCCGGATGGATATTTTTTTATAGGCAGCCGTCTTGAACCTGAAAATCATCAGGATATTGTTGTAGATGCATTCAAACAGATAGAGACAGATAAATTTCTCGTTATCGCAGGTGGCGCTAACTGGAAAAGTTCCTATGTCAGGAAATTGCAGGAGGTAAATGACAGAAGGATATTATTTTTAGGGCCTGTATATGAACCAGGGCATATAGAGGAACTTCACTCCAGTGCGTATGCCTATATTCACGGCAATGAGGTGGGTGGAACAAATCCTGCACTTCTTAAAGCGATGGGAAGTGGTAATTGCATAATTGCTCTTGATGTTCCGTTTAATAGAGAGGTTTTAGGTGATGCAGGGCTATATTTTAAGGATGTTGCTGAACTGAAAAGAAATATTGAACTATTGCTTGAGAACCAGCAGATTCTGAATTCCTTAAGACAGAAAGCAAAGGAAAGAGCAAGAAATTTATACAGGTGGGAAGATGTTGTAAATGGATATGAAAAGATTTTTATGGGACTGAAATATGGGAAACAGAAAACTTCTGATATTTATTGACGGGGTAATTATTTTTATATCTTTTTTGCTCGGTTATTATTTCAGGTTCTATTCCGGGCTTTTTGTATATAAAGGGATACCGTCCATACATTTTTATCTTAATATTACCCTATTTGCAGTTGTCATATATCTTATAGTTCTTACATCTTCCGGTGCTTATACAGAACGTTTATTCCCGAATTTTATAAAAGAGTTTTCACTGCTTATCCAGTCCACATTCTGGATGGTGATAGTCCTTACAGCCGGGACATTTTTTTACAGAGGGTTTGCATACTCCCGTCTGGCTGTGGGTTTTGCAGTGCTTTTTTCTTTTGTCCTTCTCTGGATTACACATTATGTTTTTATAAAGATGGAATGCAATACAGAAAAAAGAATTCTTCTAATCGGGCAGGGAAAACAGATAGATTCTCTTATAAAAAGAGTTAATCTTCGCTATCCTTTTATTCTAACTGATACACTTAAAGAGTTTAGAGAGGATATAATAGAAGAGATGTTAGCCCAGCATAAACACTCTTTAATTGTTGCTATGCCTGAGGACTATTCGCAAAATCTTAAACTTACCCATCTTGCGGAGAAAGCAAGGATAAAGCTTTATATTATTCCTGAGATATATCAATTTTTTCATTCAGGAACAATGGATGATATAGATGGACTACCACTGATTGTTACAGGCAGAATACCTGCTGAAAAATTTTCTAATTATGCATTAAAGAGAACTCTGGATATTACAGTGGGAGGTATCATTTTTTTACTGTTCTGTGTTATACTTCCCCTGATTTCTCTCATCATTATTGTGGATTCTAAAGGGAGTGTTTTTTTCCGGCAGGAGAGGATTGGTTATAAAGGGAAGATATTCAGAATATATAAGTTCAGAACTATGAGAAATGTATCAGAAAAAAACACCCCTTTTACAAGTCCTGATGATAGTCGTATCACCAGAACTGGCAGGATATTAAGAAAATATAACATTGACGAGATACCACAGATATTTAATATCCTTGATGGAGATATGTCTATTGTAGGACCGAGGCCAATATCAACAGAAGATAGATTTTTTATTGAACAGGACTATTTTAATCTCAGATTGAGAGTAAAACCAGGACTTACGGGCTGGGCACAGATTCATGGACTCAGAGGAGGACATATTGAGCCGGAAGAAAGATTTCAATATGACCTTTACTATATTGAAAACTGGAGTATCTGGCTGGATATAGCAATAATCCTGCTTTCACCTGGAGCTATAAAAAATGCGTTTTAGTAGATAGAGAGGAAGAAAAAGGGACTATGCAAAAAAAGACGAAACAAACAGGAAAAGAGGATGTTTATAAAATGTATAAATCAGTGGCATTATTTATTTTTCTCTTTCTTGGTCCCCTTATACTTTTTAAACCTGCCTATGACTATACCCTTATAAAAAACATCACGGGTTATATCCTGTGTATACTTCTTTCTATTGTTTTTGTGATAGATAAAAAAGAATTTGCTGTAGAGACAAGGACTTTCATTGTATTTTCAGTGTTTGTAATCTGGTTGCTTGTATCTTCCTTTATTGCTCCATCTGGATATGGTGCAGCACAGACATTAGAAAATTATATTCTTTATTTTTTAGTTTTCCTTGTTGCTCTTAATATAAAACTGGACAGGAAGGATATTTTTTTATGGATATCCTCGGGTTTTGTTGCATCTGTAATTGCTCTGGGGAATTTTGCAGGGCCAAGAAGGTATGTGATTTCAACTTTTGGAAATCCAAACTTCTTTGCAGGGCACATCCTGATGCTTTTTCCACTTATCTGTGCATTATGTCTTCTTAAGGATAATAGAAAAATTGAACGGAATTTACTCCTTGCCTTTGCCATTGTATGTTTTCTAAGTATCCTTGCGACAAAATCAAGGGCTGCCATTCTTGCCTCTATTTTCAGTATAGCCACCTTGGTGTTTTTGAATTATAAAAGGAAGGACATAAAAAGATATTCAGGTTATACAGTACTTTTTATAGCAATTGTTTTTTCATTCCCGCGGTTCTACCACTGGCTGATTACAAATATAAGGTGGTATATATGGAGAGGGGCATTTAGAATGATAAAGTTAAAACCCATTACAGGATGGGGACTGGGGAATTTTCCGTTTTTTTATCCTTATTACAGAATAAGAGAATATTTTTTACAACCAGAATCAACGCCTGTAACAACTCAGGTTCACAATGAGTACCTTCATATATGGGTAGAAACAGGACTGATAGGACTTTTTCTTTTTTGGGGTTTGGTTTTGATTATTATAATTGCCAGCATACATAAAAGAGAAGGGAATGAAAATTTTGATGGGTTGTGTCTTAAAGGATGTATAGCAGGAATCTCTGCTGTATTAGTTGATAATATTTTTTCAACAAATTTGAGAAATCCTTCAACTGCAATGTATTTCTGGTTCCTGTTAGGAGTTTCTGCCGGATATATTAAAAATAGGAAAAAGGTAGATTTTAGTATTTCCAGATATCTCTGGTATGCCATAGCCATAGTTTCTTTTGTTATGTGTGTATTTACTTCCTTTTACAGGATTATGCCAGAGGTCTATCTTAAAAGGGGGATATGGGCAAGAGAGGATGGTAATCTGAAAGAGGCAATAGCCAATTATTCAGTGGTATGTATTTTAAATCCATATAACTATGAAGCATGGTATAAACTTGCTTTTGCTTACGGAGAGTCAGGATATTTAGATAAGGCAGAGGAGATATATCTTAAAATAAATAATTATATCTTTCCCCATTATGCAAAGACAGATGCAAACCTCGGCACAGTATATCTTAGAAAGGGTAATTATTCAAGAGCGGTTTATTATTACAAATGGGCTGAGTGGCTTAATCCTTATGATATAGATGTACTGTGCACACTCGCTTCAATTGACCTTATGTTTTATAATAATGTTGCCAGGGCGGTGTCATATCTTGACAGGGTCTTGACAATAAGCCCTGAAAACGAGTATGCTAATAGAGTTAAAAATATGCTGAAAGCGGAAGGGAAGATAAAATAAAGGAGAGGTTTATGGGTAAAGTATGTGAAATATGCGGAAAAAGGAGTAAAGCAGGGAATAGCAAAAGCCATTCAAATGTAAAGACCAGACGGGTATGGAAACCTAATATCCAGACCATTCTTGCTGATATAAACGGGGAGAGAAAACGGATAAAGGTGTGTACAAAGTGTCTTAAAGCAGGTAAGGTAAAAAAGGCATCCCCAGTTGTACTTCAGGAAGTAATGAGTAGCGAGTAGCGTTTGTAGTTGATAATCAACGAGCAATAAACTATGAACACCAAACAGGTTTTTTACACTTCACTTCCTTAAAAATTAGAGAATTTTCTTTACCTTCAATACTATTCTGTAAAGATTGTTCTGCCTGCGGACAGATGGTGTGTAAAGAATATCCACTTTTTCCTTATCAGGCATAAACGAATGTTCAGATGAAAAAACTGCCTCGTATATGGCACCATCTTTTTTTACCCAGAAAGGGCCATTATTCCCATTATTTCTGGCAGATATCTTTGTAAAACTGACATTCCTGCATAGAAAGACAGGTTCAGGGTTTCCTTTACCAAAGGGTTGCAGATAATTCGTTACTTCTTCTATTATAGAGGGATTGATGTCTCTTATATCAAGAGGGCAGTCATAGTATTGTTTTTTATTACCTGTTTTCCATTTTATGCCTTTCCAGAAACTTTTTATTTTTGGAATATGAGTAACAGGACACTTAAAACCCATAGCTTCTTTGTGTCCTCCCAGAGATACCATATATTTTTTTATTGGTTTAAGGTTTTCATACAGGTTATAATTCTCCGGGGCTCTTATAGACCCCTTTAAGAAATTGCTTGAAAGATATCCTACCATAAATGGTTTACAATAATTCCCTGCTAATCGTGAAGCAATAATTCCACATATTCCTGGTGATATCTTTTCTGAAATAACAATGCCATTTTCCAGTTCTTCCTTTTTTATTTTGCCCATAGCTTTTGCTACCATCTGATATCTTTCCCTGTCTATCTTTGCTATCTCTTCAATTATCTTCTTGATAGAATGGTCATCATTTTCCATTAACAGATTCAGAGCAACATCTGGTTTTCCCAATCTTCCCGGCGAGTTGAGGAGAGATACTATCCTCATTGAAATGTCCCGCGGATGAAGTGGTTGTCTGATATTCTGTGTTTCTATAAGATATCCCAGTCCTTTAATTTTTGTAAAGGGCATTCTATGTAATCCTTCTTTTACAAATATTCTGTTTTCTCCTGTTAAGGGGAGGGAGTCAGCAATAATGGACAATGCTACTACTTCAACAAAATTATGAGCCATCGCCTCTTTTATTCCAGGTAACAAAATTCCCATTCCTTCTATAAACTTATATACAATACCGGTGCCACTTAAATTTTCAGTTCCTTCGGGCCATTTCTTTTTCAACCAGGGATTTACATATATATGAAACGTCTGGAGTTTAGATGGTTCACCTATGTGATGGTCAAGAATTATAACCTTTATTCCATACTCCCTTGCTTTTTTAAGAGCTGAATAAGACGAAATGCCACAGTCCACAGAGATGAGAAGTGAATATTCTTCTTCTGCAAGTTCATCTATAAGCGCATCTTCTATCTCATAGTCCTCGTCTAATCTGTGGGTAAGGCGAAATGAAAAATTTGCATTCACAACCTTAAGTAGATTTAAGAGAAGAAAAGAAGCACATATTCCATCAGTATCTCCATCTCCATAGACAAATATTTTCTCTTTTTTTAATATGGCTTCTTTAAGCACCTCACATGCCTTTTTTAAATCTGGTATAAAGAACGGTTCGGAAAGGCTTGAGATGCTATTATAGAGAAAATTTACCATAGATTTTTCTGTTTTATAACCTCTGGACAAAAGGATTTTTTTAACCAGTGCTGGTATGTTGTAGGTTTCCATCTAATAATGAGTCAAAAGTTAAAAGTAATAAGTCAAAAGTAATAAGTCAAAAGTCAAAAGTAATAAGTCAAAAGTAATAACTAATAAGTCAAAAGTCAAAAGTAATAATTTTTCAATAGTTCTATTTACTGACTACCTACTTGTTTGATATTATACGGACCTGTACACCTGCTTCTTTCAGTAGTTCTCCGGATATTGCATCTGGATAGGACCCTTTTATTATAATCTCTCCTATACCTGCGTTTATAATCATTTTTGCACATACACTGCAGGGATGACATGTAATATATAATATACTTCCTTTAATGGAGACACCGTGATATGCTGCCTGGATAATAGCATTCTGTTCTGCATGGAGTCCTCTGCATAATTCGTGTCTTTCACCAGAAGGAATTTTTAATTTTTCTCTTATACAGCCCACTTCTTTACAATGGGATATTCCTGAAGGTGCCCCATTATAGCCTGTTGATAGTATTCTCTTTTCTTTTACAAGGACTGCTCCAACATGTCTTCTTAAACAGGTTGAACGGCTGCTTACAAGTTCAGCAATTCTCATAAAATATTCATCCCAATCAGGTCTTTGGATAGATGGGGAATTCACGTGCGAATCTCCTTACTTTTTTAGCTATATCTTTCAGAATTTTTTTGTTTTCTCTATTTTTTAATGTGTCATCCATCCATTCTGCAATTAATGCCATATCATCTTCTTTCATTCCTCTGCTTGTAATAAGAGGAGTACCAATTCTTACCCCACTTGTTATGGGTGGTGGTAGTGGGTCGTAAGGAATTAGATTTTTGTTTGTTATTATACCAACTTCCTCAAGTAATTTTTCACAGTCATTGCCGTTTATTCCTTTATTCCGCAGGTCTATCACGAACAGGTGGTTATCTGTTCCTCCGCTTACAATCCTGTAATTTCTGTCTTTAAATTCCTCACACAATCTCTTACAGTTCCTGATTATCTGTTTCTGATATTCAAAAAAGTCAGGTTTCATCGCTTCTTTGAAGGCAATTGCTTTTGCCGCTATTATATGCATAAGTGGTCCACCCTGAATACCTGGAATTATGGAATTGTCAAGTTTATTGCTATATTCTTTCTTGCAGAGAACAAGCCCTCCCCTTGGACCTCTCAGGGTTTTGTGTGTGGTTGAAGTAACGAAGTCGGCAAGATTGACAGGGGACGGGTGAAGGTTTGCTACAACAAGCCCTGCAATATGTGCTATATCAGAGAGAAGATAAGCACCTATCTCCTGTGCGATATTGTAAAATTTTTTAAAATCAATAATCCTTGAATATGAACTCGCACCGCATACAATCATCTTTGGCTTCTCTCTCAATGCTATCTCTCTCACTCTGTTATAATCTATTTCTTCTGTTTCCCTTTCCACATTGTAGAAGACTGCTTGATAAAATATTCCTGAAAAGTTAACTTTTAATCCATGTGTTAGGTGACCGCCGGCAAGAATATCCATAGCAAGTATTTTATCTCCTGGTTTAAGTACCGAAAAATAGGCAGCCATATTTGCCTGACTTCCTGAATGTGGCTGGACATTGGCATGTTCTGCTCCGAATAGAATACTGGCCCTTTTAATGGCTAAATTTTCAATCTCATCAACAAATCTGCACCCGCCATAATATCGTTTACCTGGATACCCCTCTGCATATTTGTTTGTAAAAACAGAGCCCATAAGTTTCAGAACCGCCTTGCTGACTATATTTTCTGAAGGGATAAGGCATATCGTATTTCTCTGTTTTTCTTCTTCACCTGCAAGTGCTTCATAAACCTCTCTATCAATATCTTTAAGCATCTTCAACCTCCACAATCGGTATTAATGAAAAGTCAGCAAAGAGAAGAAAAAGGTCATTAACATTTTTCAATAAAGCCAGCCGGTTGTTCCGTATCTTTTCATCTTCACACATAACAAGGACATCGTCAAAAAATCTATCAATAATTTCCCGCCATTTACTTAATTGTTGAAGGAAACCTTGATAATCTCTAATTTTACTATCAAGCAGTTTTGATATTGTCAGGTTCTTTCTATAAAAATAATAGAGCTCTTTTTCTGTTTCTTCAACAAGCAATGATTCTTCAAAAGTTCCCGGTGAGATACCTTTTTCTTTTGCCTGTTTCAGGATATTGGCAACCCTTATAAATGGGACAAGGATATTTTTTGCTGCACCGGTTTTGAAAAAATCTTCAAGAGCATCTATTTTCTCCCTTAAAATTACAAGGTTTTCCCCGTCCACCGCCATAACTGCTTTTCTGATACCAGGAGAAATGCCTTCGCCTGCGAACATATTATCAATACGTTGCAGGATAAAATCCATTATCCTGTCCTCTGATTCAGAAGAATAAGAACCAAAAATTTCCAGACTTTTTCTGATTATCTCCCTTAATGGAAAATTCAATTTTCTATCCCATATTATTTCAATCAAACCATTGGTGGTTTTTTTAAGTCCATAAGGGTCTCCACTACCTTTTATCTCCATATTATCCAGCAGAAAACCACATATAGTTTCAAGCCGAACTATAATAGAAGATATGGCTGCTTCTATGGTCCGGGGAAGATTGTCTCCACTATATCTGGGCCAGTAGTGCTGTTCAATCCCTGATGCTATTATGCTATTATATCCGTTTTTCTCTGCATAGATTCTTCCTATAACTCCTTCAAGTGAAGGAAACTCTGTAACCATTAATGTTGGCAGGTCATTCTTACAGAGAGAGATTATACTGTAGATATTCTCCTTTTCTTCAGCGCTTAAATTAAGATAGTCGGTCAGTATGCTATATATCTTTTTGAATCTTTCAATCCGTTCATACATACTTCCCCACTTAGGATGGTATGCGATATTTTTAAGCTCCTTCGTATAACTGGCAAAATCTACCTGTAAGTCCCTTTTTATGAAAAATAAAGCATCTTCCATTTTGGCATACAGGACATCCTGATAGTTATTTTTTATTTCGTCTCCACCTATTCCATCAAAAACAGCTATATATCTTCTATCCAGACATCCCTCTTTATTTAATAAGGGAATACCATTAAGCTTTATTATCACCGCACTCACTATTTCCTGTGGGATTTCCATATATTCTTTTTTCAATTGGCAGACCTCTACAACCGGATATTCTACGAGAGAAACAATTTTTCTTAAAAGCCCATCATCAAATATAAAATTTTTAACACCTGTTTTTCTGTATATTTCTGCTTTGACAAATTCAAAACGGACATCGGGGTCAAATATAACAAATTTTTTAAGAATCTTGTCCATATAATCAGAAGGGCTCAAAACTTTAAATTTAGCAGGAGCAAGGGTTCTATGTCCATAGGAAAAACTTCCACTTTTTATTCCACTGAGGGAGATATTTATTACTCTTTTCCCGTAAAGCAACATTATCCATCTTATGGGTCTTAAAAACCTGAATGTCCCTCCGTTCCACTTCATTCCTCTCGGTATTTCTAATCTTTTGATACTCTCTTCTAAAATCTCTCCAATTACTTCAAAAACTTTCTTTCCTTTTTCATATTTGGCAACAGCAAGAACTTTCTTTCCCTTTCTTTCTCTGATAAGAAGGTTATCAACACTGAGATTATGTGAGGCCGCGAATTTCAATGCTGCTGATGTAAAATGTCCATTTTCATCAATCGCTATTTCTGCAGGGGGCCCATATATTTCAGTTGTGATGTCCCGTTGTTCTGAACTTACACCTTTTATATATAAAACCAGCCTTCTTATGGTATAAAAAAATCTTACCTCTCCATACTCAATTCTGTATTCTGTAAGTAATAAAGTAAAAACAGGCACCCATTGTTTTTTGAAATACTCTCCAGCCCAGGAAGGCAGGTCTTCACATCCTATTTCTATTAGAATATCTTTTTTTCCCATTACAAAAACTCTTTTACCAGAATTTAAAGTGGAAAGTTATTAATCTACATTATACATGATTTTGCTTTTCTCCACAACCAGAAAAAATATAAGGCAACTGTAAGAAAAAGCAGGATGTGGACAAGCCATACTCCAAGAAATACAGGGATTTTACCTGCCTTTGCAAGGGTAAGACCTGAGGAAAATATACCGTAGCATATAAAAGAGAGAAATATAGAAAGTCCCAGCACAAATACCCGTGAAATTTTATGCTTTATATAAAAGAAAGGGGCAAGTATAAAAAGAAGAAACATATTCAAAAGAGGGTAGGCGAATCTTTCCTGATAAGCACTTTCAAGATAGACAGGTAATATATTGAGTTTTTTTAGTTCAGACAGCATATTCCTTATCTCTTTATAGGAAAGTTCATTTATATCCCGTGATTTTTCAACAATAATATCAGGTTGAATCATAATGAGCAGCATCCTGCTTTCAAAACTTTCAGAATTTTTCAGATGGCCTGTATTATCAAAATGCCATAGCCTGCCTTTTTTAAAGAGCCAGTTATCATTTCCGAGGTACACGGCAGTTGTAGCGTTTACAGTAATAATTTCGCCATTTGTAAGTATTTCTGAAAATTGTATCTTTACAAAATTAGAAGGGGGAATAAATTTTTCACTGTATAAAAGATATCTGTCCGTTGAAAAACTCAATATCTCTATTTCATTCTTTTCTTCTATCTTACGGAGGAGAAATGGAGCTGAGAAGTTTTTGATATAAAAGGCACATCCCGATATGATAAATCCGCAAATAAATAGTATTTTTAATATACTTACAGGTTTTATCCCTGAAAATTCAAGGACCCTTACCTCTCCGTATTTTATCATCTCTCCGAGCAACAGCATACTGCTTAAAAATGTAAGAACAGGAGAAATCTCCACAAAAATTGATGGTAATTTATACAGTGGTTTCAAAATGTTAAATTTACCACCATGTCGTATAATGGAATAGGTATTATCAATTATTTCTATGAAAAAAAATAGTAGAAGAAAAGATATGCTTACCATTAAAAACAATTTTAAAAAAGTGGATATGGTATATCTTGTTTTTATACTCATTTTAAAAAACCCCATATTATAAGCAAAATGAATACAGGTAACCATACAAATAGTGATAGCTCTGTTTTATAAGAAAGAACTTCTCCAAAAACAACAAGTTGCAGAAAAAGCATTGCTATACCTCCTCCAATGCCTATGTGAAGCAATCTACTTTCCTGTTGTAATCTTATCCCGAGGGATGTCCCTATAAGAACAAATACAATCGGGATAACCGAAAAGATAATTCTTTTCTGTATCTCAATTTTTTCCCTTATACCGTTGCTGGAAAGCAGTTCGGTGATGCGCATTTCGGAGACCTTTGGTTTTATAGAACCCTGTGTACTAAAATTATCAGGTAGTGGCAGTACCAATCTATAATTAGCAAAATCTAATTTTGATATTGTCTGGACAGAGTCATAAATTATAAGAAAACCGTTCTGCAGGTTAAATATCATCTGATTGGTGGCAGGGTCATAGTTTGCCCTACCACTTTCCGCTTTTAAAAAGTGAATTTTCTCCATCTCTTTATAGGTGATGGAGATATTCTTCATTTTATAGGACGGCTTGATTTTTTCAATATAAATGGTAATACCCGGTATATCTGTGGTTGTATTCTTTTCCTGTAAGAGAGAGAGGGGATTTTTAAACTGAAGGCGGTATATCATCTCCCGTCTTTTATAACTCATTTCAGGGAGAAGGAAAAAGTTAAAGAGAAAGAGAAGTAATGACCCTATAAAGGCAAAAATAATAAGGACGGTCGTTAACCTGTATGGGTTTATTCCTGACGAAGAAAATATTAAAGTTTCTCTGTCTATAGCAAGGCGGGAAAAAAGAGAAGATGATGCATAAAGGAAAGAAAGTGGGATGATATATAAAAAAGAAGAAAACAGAGTAAGAAAAAAAATACAGAAAACAATCACAGGGTAAAAAGTACCTTTTACAAGCACTTCAATTATCTGAAATACAGCATCAAGCGAAAAGATAAAGACAGTAATGCCCACTGCAAAAAGAAAGTTTATAAAAAACTCCTGACTTATATAGCGGGTCTTAATTTTTATTTCCATTATTATTATTGTAAAATATTAATCCGGTTATGTCTATCACCAAAATTCTGAATTTTTTCTGGAGTGCAAGGTGTATGGGGTGTAAAGGCGATTACCCGCTTAACAGATACGGGTTTTGCAGGGATTGTGAAGAGCGGATAATATCTCTGGGAAATCATAATGACACAGAAATTTTTCATATCTTCAGGTATGATGGACCTGTAAAAGAAGCCATATATGGATTGAAATACAACAGGAAAAAATATTACGGGAAAAAGTTTGCCTTACTTATGCACGACTTTATCATTAAAAACAGTGTAGACGATTTTGATATAATAATTCCTGTACCACTTCACTGGAAAAAAGAGTTTCTCAGGGGATTTAATCAGTGTGGTGTTATTGCCTTTTATCTTTCAAAATTATTGAAAAAGAGATATCTCTCGGGGGTCCTTGTTAAACATAAAAATACTCCTTCACAGACAGTGATGGATAAAATGGAGAGAGAGAAAAATGTAAAAGGGAGTTTCACTATAAGGAAAAGGCATCTAATAAAGAATAAGAAGGTTCTTCTGATTGATGATGTCTATACATCAGGGGCAACAACACTGGAAGCAAAAAAAACACTATTGAGAAATGGTGCAGCGAGAGTGATAATTTTAACTATAGCAAAGGCATAAATAACAGCATGAAATGTAAAAAGAGAGCAGGGGGCGTAAAGAAAATTTGATTATTTTAAAAAATAGGGTATAATTGTTATTCAACCCTTTTCATTCTAACAAGGAGGATAGGATGGTAAAAATAGGAGTTAATGGTTTTGGAAGGATAGGAAGGCTTGTATTAAGGGCTGCAATAGAAAAGAATTTTCCGGAGATAGAGTTTGTGGCATTTAATGATATAGCTGATGCAAAGACCCTCGCACATCTTTTTAAGTATGATTCCAACTATGGCATATATCCCGGTAAAGTTGAAGCAAAAGATGGAGCAATTGTTGTGGACGGAAAAGAGTACAAGGTTTTTGCAGAAAGAGACCCTAAAAATCTGCCCTGGAAAACACTTGGAGTGGATATCGTTGTGGAATCAACAGGGCTCTTTACTGAAGCAGCAAAGGCAGCAGCCCATATTGAAGCAGGGGCAAAAAAGGTAATTATTTCTGCACCGGCAAAGGGAGAGGATGCAACAATAGTAATGGGGGTTAATGAAAACACCTATGATCCTGTAAAGCATAACATAATATCAAATGCTTCCTGTACAACTAACTGTCTTGCCCCTATGGCGAAGGTTCTTGATGATACATTCGGAATAAAAAGGGGACTTATGACTACCATACATGCCTATACCAATGACCAGCGTATTATGGATGCACCCCACAAGGACCTGCGCAGAGCAAGGGCTGCTGCACTATCAATGATACCGACAACAACAGGGGCTGCAAAGGCAATAGGTAAGGTTATACCTTCTCTCAATGGTAAAATGAATGGTCTTGCAATAAGGGTTCCTACATCTTCGGTGTCCCTTGTTGACCTTGTTGTTGAACTGGAAAAGGCAGTGGATGAGAAAACAATAAACGCTGCATTTAAATCAGCAAGCGAAGGAAAACTTAAAGGGATACTGGAATACTGTGATGAGCCGCTTGTATCAAAGGATTTCTTCAAAAATCCACATTCCTGTATTTTTGATGCCCTTTCAACTTATATTATTGAAGGCACAATGGTAAAAGTAATGGGATGGTATGATAATGAATGGGCTTACAGTTGCAGAGTTGTAGACCTGATTAGATATATGGTGAAAAAATAATTGGGGAGGTGGGAGACATATGGAACTTCAAACGATGAAGGATAAAGATTATAAAGATAAGCGTGTTTTTTTAAGGGTTGACTTTAATGTTCCCGTGGAAAATGGTGAGATAATAGACGATACAAGGATAAAGGCAGCTATTCCCACAATAGAATATCTTCTAAAGCAGGGAGCATCTCTTATTATCTCTTCTCATCTCGGCAGACCCAAGGGTAAAGTTGTCCCTGAAATGAGTTTAAAGATAGTTGCTGAAAGATTAGAAGAGTTGATAGGGAAGGATGTAAAATTCATATCAGATTGTGTTGGACCTGAAGTTAAAAAAACAGCACAAGCTCTTAAACCAGGAGAGATCGTTCTTCTTGAAAATGTGAGGTTCCATAAAGAAGAAGAGGAAGGAGATGAAGAATTTGCTAAAGAACTTGCTGCTCTTGCGGACTGTTATGTGAACGATGCTTTTGGTACCTGTCACAGGAAACATGCTTCTGTCTATGGAATAACAAAATTTTTTAAGGACATAGCAGCAGGATATCTCATAGAAAAAGAAACATCCGCCCTTTCAAAACTTCTTGAAAATCCTGAAAAACCCTTCCTTCTAATTCTTGGAGGAGCTAAGGTTGCCGATAAGATAGGGATGGTGAAAAACCTGCTTGATAAGATAGATACTCTTATTACTGGTGGTGTTATGGCGTACACATTTATAAAGGCAAAAAATTGGGAAATAGGAGATTCCAAAGTAGAAATGGACGCAGTTCCACTTGCCAAAGAGATTATCAGGGAGATAAATAAAAGGCATCTTGAGTTTCACACCCCGCTTGACCATATCATTGCTGATAAAATAGCCCCTGATGCACACTATTTTGCAACAGAAAGAGGCACAGTTCCTCATAACTGGATAGGTGTGGATATCGGCCCGCAGGCGATTGAGGAGTATACCGACTGTATAAAAAGAGCAAAAACAATTTTCTGGAATGGTCCTATGGGGATATATGAAATAGAAGAATTTGCAAAAGGAACTCTGGAGATTGCAAGAGCAATAGGACAGCAGAAAGGTGTTTTTTCCGTAATAGGTGGAGGAGACTCAGTTGCTGCTGTAAATAAGGCAGGAGTTGCAGAGAGTATATCCCATATCTGTACAGGCGGTGGAGCATCTCTTGAGTTCCTTGAAAAGGGAACATTACCTGGTATAGAGGTTTTGAAAAAGTGAGAGACAGGAGAAAAAGTGATGAGGAAGAGTTTAATTGCAGGCAACTGGAAGATGTATAAAACACCGCGGGAGTCGGTTGAATTCGTTAAAGGGCTGAAAGATGCGATAAAAACTTATATTGATAGAGATGTTCTTATATGCCCCCCGTTTACATCTCTTACATCTGTTGCAGAAGCATTAGAAGGTTCGTCAATAAAATTAGGGGCGCAGAATGTGTTTTTTGAGGACGAGGGTGCCTTTACAGGTGAAATATCACCTCGTATGTTAAAAGAAATAGGTGTTTCTTATATCATCTGCGGCCATTCAGAAAGAAGAAATATATTTATGGAGACAGATGAGGTAATAAATAAGAAGGTACAAAAAACTATTTCCTCAGGAATTACAGCCATTCTTTGTGTGGGAGAAAAACTGGAAGAGCGTGAGAGAGGAAATACGTTTAATGTGATTAAAACCCAGGTTGAAAAATGCCTTGAAGGCATTGAAGAGGCTGCTAGCGTTGTTATTGCTTATGAGCCGGTGTGGGCTATAGGAACAGGGAAAACTGCAACTCCGGAGCAGGCAGAGGAAGTTCATTTCTTTATAAGGGGATTGATTGAAAAATCTTTTGGAAAAGATTTCGCAGAGAGGATACTGATACTTTATGGCGGTAGTGTAAAGGCAGAAAACATAGATTCTTTAATGGCTCAGAGAGATATTGATGGCGTTCTTGTAGGGGGAGCCAGCCTTAAATTAGAATCATTTTTAAGGATAATAGATTATAAGAAGTAATAAAAACAGGATTTCAATAAATAGGGGGAAAGATGTATCTGGTACTGTTGATTTTTCATCTTATTGTTTCACTGCTTCTTATAGGAGTAGTTTTGTTACAGTCAGGGAAGGGTGCCTCTCTTTCAAATATATTCGGGGGTGGCGGGATGGAGACGGTCTTTGGTGCGGAGACATCTGCCATATTGAATAGAATAACAGCTATACTTGCAATTATTTTTATAGTCAACTCTATCCTGCTTGCTACTCTGCCAGGGAAGCTAACTACAAGAAGTATCCTTCAGCAGGAAATACAGAAGGAACAGCCTATCATTCCCCCTGCATCTCCCGAACATTCTGAAAATTAAGCCGGGGTCTATGGAAAAAATAATAGTACTTCCTGAAAAAGGTAAGGTGATATTTTTAGGTGATACCCATGGTGATTATAAAACTACAAGAATGATAATAAAGGGCTTTATCAATAAAAAAAAGCATTACATTGTTATGCTTGGTGATTATGTGGATAGAGGAGAAGATTCAAAGAAGAACATAGATTTTTTGCTTGAGATAAAGAAGAAACATCCAAATCTTATAATGCTTGCAGGCAACCATGAGATGTTTTTCATAAGGGAGTGCAGCCCTTCAGATTTCTGGGATTCCCTTTCAAAAGAAGAGTGCGAATATTACAAAGATGTGTTTTCAAAACTTCCGCTTGCTGTTTCAGGAAATGGTTTTCTGGCATTGCATGGAGCTCTCCCTGATGTAGAAAAGATAGAGGATATAGATAACATACAGCCAGGAGATGAAAACTGGATAAAGATAATATGGGGTGATTTCAGGGACAAAC
>DAONKS010000014.1:22158-24545 GCA_035406305.1 bacterium
AGGACTGGACCATCCCAATATAGTTAAGGTTTATAATTTTGGAAAGTATCATAACCAGTATGCGATAATTATGGAGTATGTAAATGGAACAAACCTGAAGGAGATGCTCTACCAGAGAAATAAATTACCCCTTAATATTCTTATTAAAATACTCTGTGAAGCGGGACAGGGACTTGCTCATATTCATAAGAACAATATAGTTCATAAAGATGTTAAGCCGGACAATATCCTTGTATCAGAGGATCTGTCTGTTGTTAAGATAACCGACTTCGGTATAGCAAAACTTCCCGGACGGTTATGGCAGAAAGATATATTTCCAAAAGGGGGGACTATTACGAAATATGGAACCATATCCTATGTGGCTCCTGAACAGGCACAGGGAAATGCCGATTTTTATTCTGATATATACAGTTTTGGTGTTACTATTGACGAGGTAATTACAGCGAAAGTTGAAATTCCTGATGAGCCAGAAAAAAACCAGGAGGACTACTTCAGAAGGATAGATATTAGAAGTTACAGAAAAAATACAGGGAAACAGGCAATCCTGTGCGAAGATTTAAAGATCCCTTCTGAATTGAAAGAAATTATAAAAAAAGCAACCAGACAGGAACCTTTTTTGAGATATCAAACTATGGATGAATTACTTCTGGACTTAAGAAAATTTTTATAATGAAAAATTGCGTAACATTTCTTCTTCTTATTTTTTTTGCGGGATGTCATACATCTCATATTAAAAAATCACCAGAGGATACACTTGTACTTTCCACATCTTCAGACCCCAAGTCGTTTAATCCAATTATAGCTAAAGAGACAAGCACAACTGCCATAACACAGTTTATATTTGAAGGCCTTACATCTATTGACGGCGTTACACTTGAAGTTAAACCTTCTCTTGCGAAGAGATGGGAGGTGGATAGTACCGGGAAGGTGTGGAGGTTTTTTCTGCGGGACGACGTAAAATGGAATGATGGGCATCATTTTACAGCAGATGATGTTGTCTTTACATATAAAAATCTCATCTACAATCCAAACATTCCTACAAGTAGCAGGGATGTTCTGAGCATAGACGGTAAACCATTTAAGGTTAGAAAAATTGACAGATATACAGTAGAGTTTGTACTTCCTGAAAAATTTGCTCCATTCCTTCAACTTATGAGTCAGGAGATACTCCCCGCTCATAAAATTGCCACCTTTATTGAAAAAGGGATATTTACCAGCTGGTGGGGAGTAAATGAAAAACCCGAAAATATTGTTGGTACAGGACCTTTTATGATAAAAGAATACAGACCTGCTGAATGGATAATACTTGAAAAAAATCCTTATTACTGGAAAAAGGACAATACGGGTGAACAACTTCCCTATCTCCAAAGAATAGTATTTCTTATAATTTCTGATACAAATATGGCTTTGCTGAAATTTAAAACAGGAGAAATAGATATTATTCCTGTAAGAGGGCAGGACTATCCTTTACTGGAACCATTACAGAAAGAGCAGAACTTTACAATATATAAACTTGGTCCATCACTTGGCTCAGAATTCATCACATTAAATCAGAATATAAAATCGCCTTTACCTGATTATAAAAAAGTATGGTTCAGAAACAGAAATTTCCGGCAGGCAATTGCATATGCCATTGATAAAGAGAATATAATAAAGAATGTGTATGGGGGATTTGCAATGCCTCAGGAAGGTCCTCTTAATATTTCCTGCGGATTTTTCTACAATCCTTCTGTAAAGAAATACCCATATAATATAAATAAAGCAGAAGAGATATTGAAAAAAGAAGGGTTTTACAGGGAAAATGGATTTCTTTTTGATAAAGACCATAATCCTGTAGAATTCACAATCCTTACAAACAGTAATAACTTTGAAAGGATACAGATTGCCAGTATTATACAGGATGATTTAAAAAAACTCGGGATGAAAGTTAATTTACTACCTGTAGAGTTTAACACACTTGTAACAAAAATCAGTATTACAAAGGACTGGGAATCAGTTATAATAGGACTTACAGGAGGGATAGAGCCCCACGGAGGTAAAAATGTCTGGCATACAAAAGGACAATTGCATCTCTGGAATTTAGAGCCGGATGAAAATAATATAACCGAATGGGAAAGAAAGGTTGACGCTATATTTGAGGAAGGGGCAAAGGAATTAAATCTTACCAGGAGAAAGAAATTGTATGATAGATGGCAGCAGATTGTTTCTGAAGAATTACCCTTGATATACACAGCAAGTCCTACAGTTATGACAGCAGTGAGAAATAAATTTGAAGGTCTCAAGCCCAGTGTGTATGGTGGTGTTCTGCATAATATAGAAGAGATAAAAATCGGGCGTATTAAAAATTACAAAAAATTAAAATAGTTTTAATTTTTGCCTTTTGAGTT
>DAONKS010000015.1:0-7344 GCA_035406305.1 bacterium
CTGTATATCAACTATCTTCAACAGGTCTTCCTTCTTAAGTTTCCTGAATATAATGACCTCATCAACCCTGTTTAAAAATTCAGGCCTGAATGTTGACTTTAAAACATCCATTACCTTCTCTCTCATTGCCTCCTCATCCTTAAACATTGTTATATACTGACTGCCAAGGTTTGAAGTCATTATGATTACTGTATTCCTGAAATCAACGGTATGCCCCTGCCCATCGGTAAGTCGTCCATCATCAAGTACCTGTAAAAGAAGATTAAACACTTCCGGATGTGCCTTTTCTATCTCATCAAGAAGTATTACACTGTAAGGTCTTCTCCTTATCTTCTCTGTCAGTTGTCCCCCTTCCTCATAGCCAACATAGCCAGGAGGTGCACCTATAAGACGGGAGATAGAATATTTTTCTGTGTATTCACTCATATCAATACGAACAAGGGCATTTTCATCATTGAAAAGAACTTCTGCAAGTGTCCTGGCAAGTTCTGTTTTTCCAACCCCTGTAGGACCAAGGAATATAAATGAACCTATGGGTCTTCTCGGGTCTGAGAGTCCTGCCCTGTTTCTTCTTATGGCATTTGAAACCGCAACTATTGCTTCACTCTGGCCAACTACCCTCTTAGAAAGCCGTTCCTCCATCTTTATAAGTTTCTCAACCTCTCCTTCCAGCATCCGTGAAACAGGGATTCCTGTCCACTTTGATACAATCTCTGCAATGTCTTCCTCTGTGACCTCATCCTTTAAAAGCGCTCCTTCTTTCCCCTGTATTTTCTTCAGGTTTGCTGTCTCTGTTTCCAGTTTTTTCTGCAATTCAATAAGTTTTCCGTACTTATATTCTGCCGCTTTATCCAGGTCCCCTTCTCTTTCTGCCCTTTCTATTATGTTTTTCGCCTCCTCTATTTCTCCCTTTATCTTCCTTATCTTTTCAACAACACCTTTTTCTAAAAGCCATCTTGAACGCAGTTTTTCCTTTTCCTTTTTAAGGGTCTCAAGTTCCTTCTCTATTTTTGTAAGTCGTTCCTTTACATCAGAACCTGTCTCCTTTTTAAGTGCCTGCCTCTCAATCTCCAACTGCACGATTTTCCTCTCTATCTCGTCTAATTCCACAGGCATACTGTCCATCTCTATTCTTAACCTGCTTGCTGCCTCATCCACAAGGTCTATTGCCTTATCGGGTAAAAATCTTCCTGAGATATACCTTGAGGAAAGGACTGCTGCTGCCACAAGGGCGCTGTCTGTAATTTTTACTCCGTGGTGGACTTCGTACCTCTCTTTAAGCCCTCTTAATATGGATATTGTCTCTTCTACGCTCGGTTCTTTAACATATACAACCTGAAATCTTCTTTCAAGTGCCCTGTCTTTTTCTATATATTTTCTGTATTCATCAAGTGTTGTTGCTCCGATACATCTTAAAGTGCCTCTTGCAAGTGCTGGTTTCAACATATTTGAGGCATCTATTGCTCCTTCAGCACCACCTGCACCTACAAGGGTATGAAGTTCATCAATAAAAAGGATGAGTTCCCCTTCCCTCTTTTCTATCTCTTTAAGCAGCGCCTTAAGACGTTCTTCAAACTCTCCCCTGTATTTTGTCCCTGCCACAAGTGCACCAAGGTCAAGCCCGAGTATCCTCTTGTTCTTAAGTAATTCAGGGACATCGCCTGATACAATCCTTCTTGCCAGTCCTTCCACAATAGCGGTTTTACCGACACCCGCTTCACCTATAAGAACGGGATTGTTTTTGGTTCTTCTGGAAAGAACCTGTATAACCCTTCTTATCTCCTCATCCCTTCCTATAACAGGGTCAAGTTTACCCTGCCGTGCAAGTTCTGTGAAATCCCTGGTATATTTCTCAAGCACCTTATATTTGTTTTCTGCCTCTTTATCCATAACCTTGTCTCCATTTCTTGCCTGCTGAATTATTTTTAAGACCCTATCCTTAAAAATATCATATTTTTTCAGGATTTCGGATACGCCAGAAAACTCCTCTGTAAGAGAAAGAAAAAGATGCTCAACGCTGATATATTCATCTCCCATAATCTTTGCTTCTTTACCTGCGCTATTCAGCACCTGAGCAAGTTTCTGGCTTATATAAAGATTACCTGAAACTCCGGGACCTGTTACCTCAGGTAGTTTCTCAAGGGAATTATCAATATCTGCTCTTAAGCGGACTGCATCCACCCCCATCCGGTTTATAATATCTAAAACCGTCTCGTCTTCAAGCAGAGCAGAAAGAAGGTGGACAGAATCAACGACCTGATGGTTTCTTTCCTGTGCTACGGAGTGAGCCCGTATCAGAGCTTCCTGTGCCCTGTTTGTAAACTTCTCATTTATGTTTTCCATAATCTTTTAGATGGGAAAGAAGGGTAAGAAGTTACAGAATCTTCTTAATCTTATTCTTCAACGAATGTAAATTCAATAGGCCCTAATTTTACCTTATCGTTGTTCTGTAAGAGATATGGTTTTTGCACTTCAAGGCGTAAATCATTTACAAAAGTACCGAAATTGCTTCCGAGTCCCTTTGTCCCGATATCTTCAATATACCACTTATCATCCTTTTTTGTGAGTTTTGCATGAATTCTTGAGACCTTTGTAAGGTCGTTAATCAATAGCTTCTGGGACTCCGGGGATAGCTTGCTAAAAAGGGCATAATGGGGAATTGTTATATCATTGGTATTAAGACGCCCTATATAAAATGTATCCTTGCCTTCAAGTTTATACTCCTTTTCCATAAATAAATAATTAAATAAAAGTTTTGCCACTCTATACCTCCTTTTCAAACAGGATGGAGAACAGATACCAGACACCAATTATAAAAAGAACTATTGCCATAACCTGTGTGGGATAAAGTCCAGTAAAGGTTGGAGATAAGTCCCCTCTCAACATATCCACGAGATATCTTATTAGAGAAAACCCTAACATATAGCAGGAGAATACCATACCCTGTTTGAGCCGTTTCCTGTAAAGTGCATTAAGGAAAAAGAAAAGAAGGATATACAGTGCTGAGTAATACAACTGTGTGGGATGTACCCTCTCAGCAGAAAAAGGGAATTTAACCCCTGTAAGTATCTCTGTCGGTTTCCCGTAACAACAACCATTCAAGAAACATCCTATCCTGCCAATCGCCTGCCCTAAAGGAGTGGAAAGGGCAACAATATCAAGCATCTCCTTAAGGTTAAACTTTTTAATCCGGGAATAAATAATAAGAAATATAAAGGCAGTAATGACAGCACCTTCAACCGCTAATCCACCATTCCTTATCCTGATTATATCAAAGGGATTTCTGTAATAATAGGATATATGGACTAATATATGTAAAAATCTGCCACCGAGCAATCCCCAGACAACAACCCAGAATAAAAGATTTGAGATAAGTTGAGGAGAATACCCCTGTTTATAAGCTGTCTTCTGGAATATAATACTACCCACCAGTACCCCTGCAGCAACAAATACACCATACCAGTATATAACAAAACTACCTATCCTCAGAAACTCCGGATGCATATTTCCCTCTCTTAAAATGGTTGATAAATATAATGAGTACCCCTGAAACAATAAAGGTATCCGCAAGATTAAAGACAGGCCAGATATGGAAATTGATAAAGTCAATTACAGCACCTATGCTTATTCTGTCTATAAGATTACCTATAATACCGCCCTCTATTAATCCAGAAGCAATGACAATCTGTATATCCTTACCGTATCTTTCAAGATAAATGAAAATTCCAGCGGCAATAATGAAAGATGCGATAATAATAAAGTTTCTTAAGTTCAGGTTGTTCAGGATACCAAAACATATCCCCCTGTTTCTGACGAGGGTAAGTGAGAAGTATCTGAATATGGAAATCGAACCGACATCTGATAGAAATTTCATTATAAGATGTTTGGATAACCTGTCAACAAAAACAGAAAGAAAAACCGTTAAAAAAAACCACCCGTGCTTATTCGCCACTTTTTTCCTTTTCTCTCTGACACTTTATACAATATCTTGCATAGGGAAGTGCTTTTAATCTGGAGACGGATATCTTTTTACCGCATCCTTCACAGATGCCATATTTATTCTTCTCTACCTTTTCTATTGCAAGGTTTATCTTTTCAAGAATTTTCCTTTCCTCATCCGAGATATCTATACCCAGCCCTTTTTCAAACTCGTCTGTTCCGTAGTCAGCAATATGGGTTGGTATGCCTTTTTCCCCTGACTCAATACCTTCTCTGAGGTATCCAAGGTTCTTAAAAATCCTCTCTTTTTCTCTGTTTAAAAGCTCAAGGTAATACTTCTTCTCTTTTTTATTCATTAGTCCCTCCAAGATATTCAGGGGTTGCACCCCTGAAACCTCTTCTGAATATCTTTAATCGGTTCCACTTTACAGCGGAACTAATTGTTTCTTTTATTCTTTTAAAATTTTCAAAAACCTGATAGTTCGCTCCTGGCGAACTAAATATCAAATATTATCTCTGATGAGAAAAGGCCTCCTTCCTTTTTAACCTTAAGGTTATGATATGTTGCCGCTTTTATCTCCCTTTTTCTACATAACCTTTTACCAACCACCTCACAATGAAGATTAAACATCTTCCCCCTTTTCCGAATAGACAGTTTTTGTATCTCTCCACCTATTTTTTCAACATCCATATAATATATCAGCTCATTCAAAAATTTCACAAGCAACTCTTCAATTGTCTCACCGGACAGTCCTATCTTCACTGTCTTCTCTATCTTATCACATAGCGCAATCCCTGCCAGAAAATAGAGAAGTTTAGCAGCGTTGATAAACAACTCTCTGATGTCTTTGCCGTATATTCTACCACCTGCATCTGCTGTATGTTCAAGTATTTCAAAGTTCTTCATCTTCTTTTGATACCAGAGCCATATCAACTATGGTATCACCAGGAGAAAGATTGATAAGTTTAACTCCAAATGTATTTCTACCAACTGCTCTGATATCATCCACCTTCATCCGTATAATAATACCTCCCATTGTAATAAGCATAACTTCATCGCCTGGCTTTACTGATTTGATACCCACCACATAACCATTTCTGCCACCCGTCTTTATATCTATAATGCCTTTACCTCCCCTGTGCTGTCTTCTGTAGTGGTGTACCATTGTCCGTTTGCCAAAACCTTTTGATGTTGCTGTAAAAAGAGACCTGTCCTTTTCTTCTGACTGGCATATTTCACAGCCGACAACTTCATCATCCTTCTTTTTAAACCTTATTCCTATCACCCCTATTGCTGCTCTGCCAACCGGCTTTACCTCTTTTTCTGAAAATCTTATACCAAGCCCGTGTCTTGTACTTAAAAACACATCCTGGCTACCATCGGTCAGGTGGACATCTATAAGTCTATCGTTCTCTCTCAATCCTATACCTATAATTCCTCCCTTCCTTGGCCTGCTGTAAGCATTCAAAACGGTCTTTTTAACCATCCCGTTTTTAGTAATCATCAGAAGGAATTTATCTTCTGAAAATTCTTTTACCGGTATCACTGCTGATATCTTTTCTCCCGGGTCTATCCTTAAAAGATTTACTATTGGTTTACCCTTGGCATTCCTGCCAGCTTCAGGAATTAGATATCCCCTTAACCAGTGAACCATCCCTTTCTCTGTAAAAAATAGTATGGTATCCACTGTAGAGCAGACAAAAAGGTGTTTAACAAAGTCCTCTTCCTTTGTCTTCACACCTACCATACCTTTTCCACCCCTGCGCTGTCTTCTGTAAGCATCTAAAGGACTTCTCTTTATGTATCCCTCAGAAGACACCGTAACAACAATATCTTCAGGCCTGACAAGGTCCATCTCCTCAAATTCCTCAATAGGACCTGCGAGTTCTGTTTTCCTTTTATCTCCATATTTTTTCTGAATTTCCTTGAGTTCCTGCTTTATAATTGCTTTTACCTTTTCTTCACTCGCAAGTATTTCTTTCAGTTCCTTTATGGTTTTTTGTAGTTGTTCCTTTTCCTCCATTATTTTTTCTCTTTCCAGCCCTGTAAGACGGGACAGAGGCATTGCAAGGACCGCCTGTGCCTGTTTCTCACTCATCTTGAATTTTTTTACCAGTCCATCCCTTGCATCTTCAACTGTTTTAGAATTTCTGATAAGGGTTATCACCCTATCAAGATTATCTAGCGCGATAATAAGCCCTGAAACAATATGGTCTCTTTCCTCTGCCCTGCGAAGTTCGTAGCCGGTACGCCTGAGTATAATCTCCTTTCTATGGTCCAGAAAGAGTTCAAGCATCTGTTTTATATTGAGTAGCTTCGGTTGCTGATTAACAAGAGCAAGATTGATTATGCCGTATGATGACTGAAGCGGAGTATATTTATATAACTGGTTAATTATAATATCTACATTTTCTCCTTTCCTCACCTCAAGCACTATTCTCATACCTTCCTTGTCTGACTCATCCCTTACCTCAATAACACCGTTTATCCTGTTTTCTTCCACCAGCGCTGCTATCTGTTCTACAAGCCGTGCCTTATTCACCTCATAAGGTATCTCTTTTATAACAATCGCTTCTTTTCTCTTACTACTTTCCTCCTCAACCTCCACCTTTCCTCTTATCGTTATTATCCCCTTACCTGTAGTATACGCTGTTCTGATTCCTTCCCTTCCACATATAATTCCACCTGTGGGGAAATCAGGTCCGGGGAGAAATGTCATAATCTCTTCTATCGTTATATCCGGGTCATCTATCACCTTTATCAATGCCTCTACCACCTCTCCAAGGTTATGCGGTGGGATATTGGTTGCCATACCGACAGCAATTCCTGATGAGCCATTTATTAGAAGGTTTGGTATTCTGCTTGGAAGAACCACTGGTTCTAAAAGTGATTCGTCAAAGTTTGGGGTGAACTCCACTGTCTCTTTCTCTATATCAGCAAGCAGTTCCATTGCGAGATGGGTAAGGCGTGCTTCTGTATATCGCATAGCGGCAGGTGGGTCTCCATCTATTGAACCGAAGTTTCCCTGCCCTTCTATGAGTGGATATCTTAAAGAGAAGTCCTGTGTCATCCTTGCTATTGACTCATATATAGGGGCATCTCCATGGGGATGGTATTTTCCCATAACCTCTCCCACTATTCTTGCGGACTTCTTGAATGGCTTCCCTGGCTCAACGCCAAGTTCAAGCATCCCGTAAAGAATCCTTCTATGAACTGGCTTAAGTCCATCTCTGACATCAGGTAATGCCCTTCCAATGATTACGCTCATTGCGTAATCAATGTATGATGTCTTCATCTCCTCTTCAATGCCAACCGGTATAATTTTCTCTTCTTCTCCCATTATCTCTCCTGAATTTTATCCTTTTCCTTCAGTTTTTCCTTTTTACTTATTACTTATAACTTTT
>DAONKS010000015.1:7444-24514 GCA_035406305.1 bacterium
ACTTTTGACTTATTACTTTTTACTTTTGACTTTTTACTTTTGCCTTTTGACTTATTACTTTTAACTTATTACTTTTGACTTTTTACTTATTACTATATATCCAGATTCTTTACCTCTTTGGCAAACCTTTCTATAAAATCCCGCCTCGGCTCAACTGCATCACCCATAAGGATGGTAAACACCTCTTCTGCCTTAACAGCATCTTCAATTGTAACAAGTTTCATCCTTCTTGTCTTCGGGTCCATTGTGGTCTCCCACAACTGCTGTGGATTCATCTCTCCAAGCCCCTTATATCTCTGGATGGAAAGCCCCTTCTTTCCTTTGTTTTTAAGCACCTCATAAAGTTCTGTAAAACTGCTTGTTTCTTTTTTACCCGTATCGGTTTCTTCTACTGTAAAGATACAATCCGAAGGGTCTTCTATGTTAATTCCGTTTTCTTCCAGCCATCTGAGTATCTTTTCAATGTCCCGCGCCTCATAAATTTCAACCATCTTATAGTCCCTTTCTTCTCCGGAAAACAGGTCTATATGATTTTTGTTCTGCTTTTCCATAAAGTTAGAGAGTTCCTTATCCGTTGCAAAAAATTCTTCCTTATCCTGATACCTTACAATGTATATGGGAACCCTTTTTCTGGACTTCCAGTAATTGAATATCTCTTCCAGATTAATTCCTTTACTCTCCAGACTTTTAGAAATTTCCTCCATCCTTTTACTCAATGTCCCTATCTTCTGCATATTTTCACTCACATCTATCTGTTTTCCTTCCTTCTTTCCATCTTTCTGTGTTACTGTTATCTTTACACTCTCCTTTGCCATCTGGATGAGTATTTTATCCATCTCCGCCTCTGTATCCACATAAAACTCTTTTCTCCCTTTCTTCACTTTATAAAGTGGCGGCTGCGCAATATAGACATAGCCCTGTTTTATCAGGTCCGTCATCTGCCTGTAAAAAAAAGTCAGTAGAAGTGTCCGGATATGTGCGCCATCAATATCGGCATCCGTCATTATAATAATTTTTCTGTACCGTGCCTTTGAAGCATCAAAATCCTCTCCAACCCCTCCACCTATGGCACCTATCATCATTCTTATCTCTTCATTGCTGAAAACTTTCTCTAAAGGCGCTTTTTCTGCGTTGATAATCTTGCCCTTCAGGGGAAGTATCGCCTGAAAGAATCTGTCTCTCCCCTGTTTCGCACTGCCTCCTGCAGAATCCCCTTCAACAATAAAAAGTTCTCTCTTTTCAGGTTCCTTTATGGTGCAGTCAGCCAGTTTCCCTGGTAGCGCTCCTGTTTCCGCGAGTTTTTTACGGGTCAGTTCCCTTGCCTTTCTGGCTGCCTCCCTTGCCTTTGCTGTCATAACGCATTTATTGATAATCTCACGGGCAACCTCAGGATTCTCTTCAAGATAGGTAAGAACCTGCTCTGTGGTTATTCCTTCCACAAGAAATCTTATTTTTGAATTACCTAACTTTGTCTTTGTCTGACCTTCAAATTGTGGTTCAGCAACCTTTACGCTTACAACCGCTGTCAGTCCTTCTCTTATATCTTCTCCTGCAAGTAGTGTATCCCCTAAAAATCCATTGTTTCTTCCATATTCATTTATAGCGCGTGTAAGACCTGCCCTGAAACCCGTAAGATGAGTTCCACCCTCTTTTGTGTTGACATTATTGGCAAAGGAAAGGACTGTTTCGCTGTAACCATCGTTATACTGGAAGGCAATTTCAACCTCTCCTTCATCTGTGCTTTTCTTGAAATATAAGGGTTTTGGAGAAAGTGCTTTCTTGTTTCTGTTCAGATGTTCAACAAAAGAGACAAGCCCTCCTTCAAAACAATATTCCTCTTTTATTTTCTTTCTCTCATCCTCAAAGGTTATTTTGACACCTGCATTGAGAAATGCCAGTTCCCTGATTCTTCCTGAAAGAATACTGTCATCAAATTCAATGGTCTCAAATATCTCTTCGTCCGGTTTGAATGTAACCTTTGTGCCTGTGCTCTTCGTCTTCCCCACCACTGCAACCTCTGTAACAGGTTTACCTCTTTCATACCTCTGATGGTATACCTTGCCGTCCCTTTTAACCTCCACTTCAAGCCACTCCGAAAGCGCATTAACAACAGAGACACCCACACCATGAAGCCCTCCTGAAACCCTGTATGCCTTTTTATCAAACTTGCCGCCTGCATGAAGGACAGTCATAACAACCTCCAGTGCAGGCCTTTTCTCTGTTTTATGCATATCCACAGGAATACCTCTTCCGTTATCAGCGACACTAACACTATTATCCGTGTGGACTGTAACGGTTATTTCATTACAAAAACCTGCCATCGCCTCATCAATGCTGTTATCTATTACCTCATACACAAGATGGTGAAGTCCTGAGATAGATGTGTCTCCGATATACATTGCGGGTCTTTTTCTTACCGCTTCTATACCCCCCAGTAGCTGGATAGTAGTTGCATCATATCTCTGCTGTTCCCTTTCCATTTTTTTATACTCCCCTCCTGTAAGAATCTAAACAATATATAATATAATTTTTCCCTTTCTGTGTCAATGGAAATTGCTCTCTGTATGGATAATACCTTTTAAGGTTATAAGGGCGTTGACAGACATTGACAGATTGTTATAGAAGTGATAAAGTTTTGTCCGTTTAATTGCAGGGTAAAAGACCAAAATGGAAAAAATTAAGATACTTGCAGCAGGGGACATTCACTATAGCATCACCACACCGGAAACAGAAGGCAGACAGACACAGTACGGTCTGGAATTTCTCAAAAGGGCACTCAGAAGAACTACCTTTGAAAGGCCTGATGTTATTGTTATCCCGGGAGATGTTCTGAATGAATCTGAGGGGATGGGAAAAATGCTTGCTGAAATTAAAGATGCCCTGGAAAGAACAAAAATTCCTGTGGTTGTAATCCCGGGTAATCATGATGCGGACTATGAAAAATTTTTCTCTTTTTTTGGGAACCCCGAGCCCTATATCTTCAAAAATTTTATTCTTTATCCATTTGTTGATGTCTACGGAGAAAATGATATATGCACACGGAAAGGAGAAGAGATTGAAAAATTTATATCCACAGTCAAAAGGCATCCCGACAAAAAAGTCATTGTATTACAGCATAACCCTGTATATCCATTGATAGAAAGTAGTTATCCTTATAATCTGACAAATGTAGAGAAGGTACATCAGCGTTACAAAGAAAACAATGTTCTTCTTTCTATAAGCGCTCACTATCATCCCGGCCAGGAATTGAGTTGTAAGGATGGGGTATATTATTTAACACTTCCTGCCCTGTGTGAGGACCCTTTTAGATATGTAGAGATTGAGATAGAAGGTGCAGAAATAAAAGTAAATAACCTTCAAATTAAAAATCCCTTTCCGCTCTGTGATAATCACTGCCATACACAGTTTGCATACTGCGCAGAGGATATTACCATAGAAAAGATACTGGAAAGGGCGGAACTTTTAGGTATGGGATATGTGTGTTTTACAGAACATGCAGACCAGTTATACCTTACCGAAGAAGAATATGGTAAAGCATTGTCTTTTTATGAACCGGATGTTCTGCGGAGGAAAAGAGAAGAAAAGCGTGACAGGATGCATCTTTTCAGGGAGACCGTAAAGGCAGCAAAATCTCCAAAGGTAAGAGTGGGACTGGAAGTTATACCTGACAGAAATGGTGGAATCTCTCTCCTTCCTGAAGACAGGGAAGGAATGGACATAATAGTCGGTGCTATACACTTCTTTCCAGAAGAGATTCTGTCTGCCGTCTCTACCAGAAGGGAGGTATGGTTTATTGATATGGTAGAAACGCTTATGAAGAACAGGATTGATATACTTGCGCATCCATTCAGGGTATTTCAGAGGAGCGGTCTAAAAGTCCCTGAAACGCTTTTCCGTCCTGTCGTTGATTTACTTAAAAGTTATAAAGTGGCATCTGAACTTAATTTCCATACAAATACACCAGAACATAAATTTTTTGAGATATGCCTTGCCGAAGGGGTAAAAATCTCACCCGGAACTGATACGCATAACCTTATTGAAGCAGGAGAGTTTTATCAACATATAAGGTTTCTTGGCGAACTCGGTGTTTTACCTGATATGTTTGATAGTGTATTATATATAATCAATAATTAAAACTGTGTCTATGGAAAGGGGATAACTATGGGAAAGATAAGAGCGGCTGTTATCGGTTGTGGTAAGTTTGCAGAAGCACAGCATCTACCCAACTGCACATCTTCAGAGAAGGTGGAGTTATACTACTGCTCATCAAGAAGTGAAAAGGGCAGAAAAACAGCGGAAAGGTTTGGGGCAAAAAAGATTACATCTGACTACAGGGACATACTTAAAGACCCTTCTGTGGATATGGTGATACTGAGCGTTCCCCATGAGCAGCATATGTTTTTCTTAAGAGAAACCATCAACGCAGGCAAGAATGTACTGTGTGAAAAACCTATGACAATGACAATGGAAGATGCGTACGAGGTGATAAAACTCGTCCGTACAAAAGGCGTAAAACTCTGTGTGGATTATAACCGCAGGTGCAGCCCTTCAATGATAGACCTTAAAAACGCTTATCTATCACATAAAGCAAACCCTGCTGGAAAACCGCGGGTATATACACAGGAAAAGAACAGACCTGAATGGGCTGAGGAAGGCAAAACAATGGTACTTATAAGAATCAACGATGAAAGTTTAACCTATGGAGGTGTGCATATTGACTGGAAGGAAGGAGGGGGACTTATCATAGGAGAGGGATGCCACTGGCTTGACCTTATGACCTGGCTTCTTGAAGAAAGGCCTGTAAGGGTCTGTGCGACGGGAAGCACAAGAATGAACTATGTTGTAAATATAGAATTTGAAAGCGGCTCTATCGGATGCCTGTTTTTCTCATCAAGTGGTACATTTGAATATCCGAAAGAATTGATTGAGATACAACACAGGGGCAAGATATTCCGGAGTGAGTGTTTTGTTGAAAACCAGTACTTCGGCAGGGGAGAAAGAACCATCAAAACATTTCCCTTACAGCAGGACTTCCAGAAGGAAGCAGGCAGAGAAGGGGGCATTTCAGGATACCTTAAGAAGATAGATGCTATGGGAAAGGAGTATGTGGAAACAGGTGTATTTAATTATGTATTCCCTGACAAAGGACATAAAGGATTGCTTGATAGTTTTGCTGATGCCATTACTAAAAACCTGCCGTCACCTGCCGATGAGATTGTTGGTATGCGTGCGACCTATCTCTCTCTGCGGGCAATGGAATCTATAAAAACAGGGCTAATACTCCCTGTAAATATTGAGGAGTGGGATATGTATGTCCACCTCTGATATTTATCATTTCTGTTGAGAGACGGTCATTAAAACTTTTTCTTCCGGGAATCTATATGTGCCTATGAAGAGATTATTTTTATGTTTCAAATTGCAGGGTTTACCATCTAACCGCACCTTACACTTTTTCTTAAACGCAAACTCCAGTGTATCCCCGCACCTTCCTCTTATCTCAAAAACGCCTTTTTTCCTCGCCGGAATAATCTCGTGGGTTATATAAACGAGGATATTATCACCCACAGGCAGATTTACCCAGAGCATACGGGCTTCACAGGGAAGAAGATTTATCTTACAGGTCTCAGGAAATATAATCTCAGGCTCTCTTATTGAAATTTTGAAGGGAGCGGGAGAACCGAGTACATTACAGACAGTAAGAAGCATTGAAGGTTTTTCCCTATCCCGTCTTATCACCACATTGAAATAATCTCCTGATGTCTCTGCCTGTGGTTGTACATTAAGGGAAAAAAGAACTTCTTTCCATAGTTTAAGGTGGCATGAGTGGTGAAATGAAGGGGAGATACCGCTTACCACAACACGGTTATCCATCCCTTTCACTACTCCTATAACGGGTTTATCTTCAAATGTGGCAAATACCTCAGAAAACCTGCCTTTATGGAGTATTATCCATGATGGCTCTCCAACAGGATGATTTTCCCTGTCATACATTATCCTCCATCCATAGTCCAGTATCCTTGCAGCAGCAGGTCTCACCTTTCCTTCAAAGGATATATTCAACATATCGGTGAGACGACTGTCAGGATAACCATCATATGTCATAGAAGGCACCGTGTTAAAGAAAAGAACCTTCCCGTTGTTTTCTATATGCTTCACAATATAATCTATCGCCTGTTTTTCAAGGAATCCTGTATTCGGTACAACAAGTGTATAATTCCCCGGCTCTTTAGATGGATGTGTAAGGTCAACCATTGACCATGCTATATTCATCCGACGAAGAAGTATTAGAAACTCTGTCAGGTCATGCCATAAAAGTCCTTCAGGTGTAAGTGTCTGTTTATCAACTCCTTCGTATCCATCAAGCCAGTCATGACCACCAGCGGATTTTTTGATAGCCGGTTCAACATTGACCTCAAGGTTTGAAGATGAGACAATCTCTTTCCTCTCGGGTTGCACAGGAACACCAAGAAATGGAATATATCTTACCGCAGGGGATATACCAATATAAACATCGGGCATCTTCACTGTATTAAGTATCTGCCTTTCCCATCCAGCAACAAAACTGTAAAAAGTGGAAATCTCTTCATAGCAGGGATTTAACTTTCCATCTATTGATACAGGCGCATCCTCCCAGTACTCAAGTCCACAGAGGGTACTGCCTTCAGGGCTCCTTCCCTCCGTAAAAACATATACACTTGAGCCATTTAAGCCATGGGCAAGGCCCATTCTGAGATTAACAGGTCCGTTTATATGGCTCCTTGAAAGTCGGCTTTCAAACCAGGTATGGTTTGTCTCTACAGAAACAGGGACAGGATTGCCTGGGGCTGACCTGGTTATCTCAACTGCAAGTTCAAGTAAATTTGCACCTTCAAGGTCATAAATCCTGTCTGAATAGTTATGACAGGCAGTAAAACAGTCAATACCTGCCTGATTCATCCTGTCCATAAACCCTGGATGGTCTCCATGGGTATAGAAACCTGCTACAGGTTCATTAAAGAAGAAAGGGACATCAAGTCCGAATTCCTTTATCCATCTGCACAGCGTTATCCCCCAGTCAGCAAAAAACTCCCTTTTAAAGTCCAGCCAGTCAAGGCATTTCCTGTATTCATAAAGATTGGAAGGCATATCCCTGGGGGGCAGTACATCAGCCCATTTTTCTATCTTTACTCCGTATCTCTCTGAAATTGCTTCCAGTCCACCATATCTCTCTTTCAGCCACTGATGCCAGAACCCACCTTCTTTTATAATGGAACTGTCATAAAGAGAATTCCCGAGTCCGTATGACCAGGCAGCAGATAGTTCATTATCGGGCTGGCAGAGTATGACAGGACCTCCTTTTGTACAGCTGAAATCTGCTAAAAGAGGTATGATGTAACTGTACCAGCGCTTCACAAGTTTCCTTAAAAGTGGTTCTCCTTCTGCGGGGATGGGTCTGCCTGTAGCAATATTTCCATCCTTCCTTCTACTCAGACATTCAGGGTATTTTTCAAATACCCACTTTGGATATCCCCCTTCCCTCAGTTCGGAATTTACAAAAGGACCAGGCCTTGCTATCACCTTTACACCGACTTCTGCACAGATTTCCAGAAATTCACGGATACTTCTTTCAGGAACTGTCTTCCCTTCAAGGTCTATATTACCTTCTTCCGGCTCATGCCAGAACCATGGGATGTAGGAACTTACTGTATTCATTGATGCTGCCTTAAGTTTCTTTACCCTGCCCTTCCACTGTTCTTTCTTTAATCTGAAATAGTGTATCTCTCCACCCCTCAGATAAAATGGCTTACCCCCTACTAAGAGATATCCTTTACTTCTCTCTACCTTCATTATTCCTGTCTCCTTTTTCTGTATACTACAGACACAAAGTTAAAAGATATCATCCCCTTAAAACTTCCTTCATCTTTCTTAAAATCATCTCTTTTGCAGCAAGTCCATATTCAAGGGATGCCTTCTTTGCACCCAAACTGTACCACTTCTTCTCTGTAAATCTTTTCATATCCACACCTTCAGGACAGAATGCAAGCATAAGGGATGTTTCCTGCTCTCCTGCGTGGTCTATGGGGAACTTTTTCTGGGTCTCTTCATCCATAAAGGGATGTAGTTTTATCCAGCTGAAAGGGTCTGAACCTTTCTCATGCATATCATAGTAGTCCTTCATCTCCTCCTTCCCCCACCAGCCCTCTCCACGCTCCTTTTCCAGATACTCAAAGATTGCTTCCCTTGCTGCAAGTTTAAATGCAAGGTCTGTAGGCATACCAGCATTAAAGTTCTCGCTCTGGTGGTGAATAAAAATGTGGATATTTTTAATTCCTATACGCAGCATACCTGTGAAGAGGTCCTTTGCAAAGATATGGAGTGTTTTGCTGGGGATATGTATAGTCCCATTGTTTTCAGGTGGCTCCACAGCATAACTTGCTGCTCCGTAATAAAAAGGCGGGCATATCACAATATCTATCTCCTTTTCAATAATCTCCAGTGCCTTTACTACCAGAAGCGTATCAACTCCAAAGACGCAGTGTTCAGAGTGGTATTCAATCACACCAACAGGAATAACAAATGGGGTATTCTTTTTAATTGCCTGCCGCAGGTCCTCCGCAAACATCATCTCGTATCTCATATAGGCTCCTTGTAATAAGTCAAAACTAAAAAGTTAAAAGTAATAACTAATAAGTAATAAGGCAAAAGGCAAAAGTAATAAGTAATAAGGCAAAAGTAAAAACTCAAAAGTTAAAAGTCAAAAGTAATAACTCAAAAGTAAAAACTTAAATTATAAAGGAAATTTGCTCGTTTTATTTACAATTCAAGTATCTTTGTAAGTTTCTTTGATAGTGGTTCAACCCCATCCTTTTTTACAACAACACCATTTTCCCATCTCAGTCCATAGTCCTCACAGTAAAGGAAGGTATCAACCTGGAATGTCATATTCTCTTCAAGGAAGTAGTCAGAATGGGACTCCATCCAGGGCTTTTCCACCTCCATCATCCCAAGTCCGTGGCAGGGACCATAAAGGATATTTTTGCTCACCCCTAACTTCTCTCCGTACTCAAAGAACTTCTTGACAACCTCATTCGCCTTCACCCCTGCCTTCATCCACTCCATTGTCTTAAAGTGCATATCAAGTCCTGCCTGAACAAGTTTTCTCATATCCTGTGGCATCTTGCCTATAGAGACAGGTCTGCCAACACTTGAAGAATACCCTGCAACACGGGCTCCTATATTTAACTGAATAAGATTTTTCTTGCCCAGTTTTGCATAGTTAGGTCTTCCTATGGCATGATTGGAGTTTTTCCCTGCAAGGACATACTGCGGATGCCCCTCATATTCAGCCCCTTCTGAATAAAGTGCCTCCTCTATGATACCCACCACCTGCAGTTCAGTCATACCCGGCTTCATCTTTTTCAGCGTCTTTACAAGTGCTGCCTCTGAAATCCTGAATGCCTCCTTCAGCATATCAAGTTCAACAGGACTTTTTATAATACGCAGGTCCACTATAATCTCATCACTCTTTATCAGTTCTGCATCAGGTGCTGCCTTTTTCAACCCTTCATATACAGGTAGAGGGAAAATCTGATAACTGGCAAGTCCTATCCTTTTTACCTGCCTCCCGCCAAACATCTCCTTAAAGATAGAAGAGAATGTATCCACCTGTATACTGGGATATTCCGGCTCAGCACTTTCCCTGTACTCAATCAGTTTATAAATCTTTTTTATTCTGCTTGTATCCCTTGCAAATGTCTCGCTTTCAGGCCCTATAAGAAGCGCTGGCTCTCCTTCTGCAGGGACAATAACTCCAGCGGACTCAAATATAGGCCAGTAGTCAGAAAGATACCTTACATTGGCAAAGTCCGCCTCATCTGAATGAGCAATAAGAAGGTCAAGTCCTTTCTCCTTTACTCCTTGCTGGACTGCCTTCCATCTTCTCTTAAACTCCTCATCCCGTATTCTATAAACCTTCTTTCCCATATTTCCCCCTTTTTATTCAATTACAACCATCTGGTATCCACACATTTCAGGTATTATAAACCATATATAGTTTTTTTCAACCCTGAATTCCAGTTGTTTATATGATGGGACACAGTACACCTTTTTAGTTTTTTCTCCTTCCTCTTGCCTTACTCCTATACTCACATCCTTTAAAAGTATCGGCTCTTCAATAATCTGCATCTCTTTCCCTCGGAGTTCCGGCAGATATGAAAGGATATGCACCATCCTTCTTCCCTTCTGCGATGTTAATGTTACCTGAGCAAAAGAAGGAAGGTTTTTGTATTTTATCAATGGCTCCCTGTAGACCATTTCAATACAGTTTTTAAGGAGATTTTTATACCACACAACAGCATCATTGAAATACCCCTTAAAAATTGGAAAACTGAAGTGAAATATATTCCCACACTGGATAAGAACAGTCCTTCCTGTTTCTTTTTCCGGTGGGGTATACAGGTTTTCATGTTCCCAGTCCCAGGAGCGTATATTGAAATACGGCTTTATATGCCTTGCAAGAACCTTTGCTCCTTTTTCTGCCTTAATTGAAATTCCCTTCTGATAGATTGTTATGGGCATATCAGGAATTCCTTCTGATACTTCCTTTTCTACAACGAAAAACGACGGGTCGTTTTCTTCATCCCCTTCAAATTCAATCTTATATCCTTTAACAACAAACTTTCCCTTTTCCCTGTCAATCCCTGAATATCCAGAACTTATGATAATCCCACCTTTTTCAAGATGCTTTTCCAGTTTTTCTTTTAGTTTCCCATCAACAGAAACACTATCAGGAAGAACAACAACACTGTATTTAGAAATATCTTCCAGTCCATCACTTACATCAAACTGGTACTTCAGTTCCATAAGCATCCTTGTAGCACCTGCAATACTTTCATAATCAAAAGGGAAACCAGGAATTCTTTCAAGTGTGGGGTCAATAATCACCACATCTGCCTCTGACTTTGCCCCTTCTGTAAATTCTTCTATCTCCTTTATCTTTGAGTAGCACCTCCCTATCATCTCATAAACAGGCTTTTCAAGTTTACCTCTCGGATGCATATGGTCACCCACAGAACAGGTGCCTCCGTTTGCTATGGAATTATAAAGGTCAAAAAGAAGTGAGTGCTCAGGCCGCAACCCTCCAAAGTCCCCCCATGACTTGTGAAACCTTCCTGTCATTGTAAAGTATGGCTTCTTCAATGTCCTTGCATACCTAATTATCCACGGAAGATAGTCGTATCCCCAGCCACCTGTCGGAAGAACCTCAAGTTCTATATGTGTTGGCTGGTACCTGTAAGGTAGCCCGTTGAAGTAGAGAAATATGTCCCTCTTCTTTACCTTAAGTAGTTTCTTTACTTCTTCCCCAAACCTTTTTGTTATTATCCAGCAGAACTCCCATCCCTGTTTCTCGTTATCCGGGTCCATACCAAGTTTCCTCATACCTTCAATACACTCAACTCCATAGCAGGGAAGAAGGCTAAAACAGTCAAGAAAGATACCATCAACAGGATACATATCCAGAACCTCTTCCACCATACCTAAAAGATGCTCCTTATACCCTGTATTCAGACACATCTTCCTGAAAAAGTGTCCCATCTTATCCACTTCTGCCACCTGCCCGTTTCTGTTCACCTTGCACCACTCCCGATGAAGTATTGCATGCTGGTGGTCAAGCACTGCATTAAAGTATGCTGCTACTTTTATCCCTTTCTTATGGCAGGCGGATACCATTTCTCCTAAGAGGTCTTTTCTCTTAAGGCCGGGATGGACTATCCCTATCTCTGTCGGATAATACGCAAACCCTAAATTACATCTTGCAAAGACAGTTATATAGTCCACATTCGCTTCTTTAAGGGTTTTTGCAAACTCATCAGGGTCAAAGTCCCTTCCAACATCATAAACACCTGGCATTGTATGAAAATCTAAATGTATCGCCCTCTTCGGAAACCATATCTTCATTGTCCCATTATCCTTTAAGAACCACTAACTATTTATCCCAGGAAAAGACAATACCTAAATTAAATGGCTTGCCTTCAAGAAGAAGTTTATAACCCTTAAGGCAGTCAGAACTTTTAAATCTGTGGGTTATAAGTTCACCTATTTTTAACCGTCTTTTTCTTATCTCTGTGATTGTTCCTTCAAAATCATCATCTGATACACCGCAGGTTGTCTTTATCGTCATCTCCTTTATCTTTATCTGGTCAAGGTCTATTGCCCTGTGCTCTTTATCAAAATACTGTGCCTGAAGAAGTAATTTCCCCCAGCGTTTAGAAAAACCCACTGCCTTATCTATTGCGGAAGGAACACCTGCTGTGTCATATATAATGTCAACCCCTTCGGGTGCTATCTCCTTTATCTTCTTATCAATTTCATCAGGACTGAAGGCAGGGAAACCTAAACTCTGAGCAAATTTTATCCTTTCAGGGTCTGCTTCCATAAAGATAGCAGATGCCTGTTTTAATCCAGCAAGTTGTGCAGCGCATAGTCCAATAAAACCAGCACCTATAATAAGCAGTTTGTCTCCCTTTTTCACCTCCAGAAAACTTATACCTCTGTAAGCAACCGCAGAAACAATGGTAAAGACCATGGTCTCAAGTTCGTAGGTATCAGGTATTGTGGAAGATATAAATGTGTACCCGGCAGGAGTACTTACAGAATATCCGCAGTGTGCTCCCCACATAGAATAGACCTTTTCCTTCCACCTGTTGCCACTTCCATAGACAATATCACCCGGCCTGAAAAGTTTTACATCTTTACCGCACTCTTCCACAATACCTATCCTGTGGTATCCAGGCACACAGGGAAACTGAGTCCCTATATGCTTACCCTTCAATACCCACCTTTCTGTCCCCGGAGAGATTGCTGAGACAAGGGTACGGACACGGATATCCCCTGGTCCCATCTCATCCAGTGTTAAATCTACCATCTCAAACTTCTCTGCTTCAGGAAAAACCACTGCCTTTGTCTTCATATTATCCTCCCATTTCAAAGACAATCTTGAATGCCTCTTTATTTTTTATCATCTCAAATCCTTTTGCTATTTCTGAAAACGGCATCTTATGCGAATAGAAGTCCTTAAGACTGACCTTGCCGAGACGGACGAGGTCAAGAAGATAGTTATGGGCAGGCACTTCACCTGTCTTTGCCTGAAGTATCTTTGTTCCATCAACTTTTTTAAATGCATCCTCTGGAAATACCGCATAGGGAGATATTCTGCCATCCTCTGCAAGCATTCTAAAGGCGTTCTGGAAAAGTTCTTCATCACCTGCTGTATCAATGATGTATTTCGCTCCCTTCCCTTCTGTAATCTCCAGCACCTTTTTTACCATATCCTCTTTTGTATTGTTTATTATATAGTTTGCCCCGAACTTTTTTATATTCTCAAGAGGACCGTCCCTTCTGGCAACTGCGATAACAGGGAAAGCACCACGCAGTTTAGAAAAAAGGACCATTGACATTGCAACAGGGCCTGCCCCAAGTACAACCACACTATCATTAAGTGTTATCCCCATATCCATAACATAGCCGGCTGTCTCTTTGAGTGTGATAAGCATAATTGCATCTGCTGGCTCTATATCAGAAGGAACTTCCATCTGGAATTTTCCATAGCCGGTATCTTCACCAGGATGGTCTTCAAGAAATGCCCTGGTATCCATTACCAGCCCGTATTCAGAAAAGCCACCCCAGATGGAATAGTAATTCCCTAATTTTCCTCCTGGATATACCGCTGTGGGTCTAAGAATCATCATCCCTTCCTTTACATACCTTACCTTTTCCCCTTTTTTTATCACTCTGCCAATACTTTCATGCCCTAATATCGCAGGATAGTTTTCCTTCCACGGCAGTTTACCATACATTATTTTGATATCCGTCCCTGTACAGGTAGCACAGGCAAGCGTTCTGCAGAGGCACTGATATGGTTCTGGTTCAGGGATGGGAACTTCATCTATCCACACATTCCCTTTTCCATCCGTAATTGCTGCTTTCATAATCCCCCCTTTTTAGCATAAATTACTTTAAAGGATACGCCATTGTGCAGTAGTATGCAAGGTTTGGCTGTCTGACATCCGCCCTTCCAAACTGCACAACAACTGGAACACTGCTTTTAACAACCATCCCGTACTGTCCATAAGGTATCCTGTACTTCTGTTTTCCAAGTGGCTTATCTAATCGGAAACACCTCACCCTTTCTGCTTCCACAATGTCTTTAATGCCTTTAACAGGGGGCTTATCTTCAAAGTATATATCAATGGTAATTTCTGCATTTTTCTTCCCTGGATTGATGATGATAAGTGATTCGTGCCCCTTTATCTTCCCTTTCCCCGGTGGAGGAAGGTCTCCATCAGGTATTACCCAAACAAGACCTTTCTTTTCTGCCATAAAACCCCCTTACGGTAATCTATTAATTTCACTGACCATTATATAAAAATATAGAATGGTTAAGTCATTTAAAAATTGCTCCTTATTTAATTTCTTACATTCACTCCCTTTCATTCTATGCCGCACCAGTTAACCACTGTATCTGTTAGTATCTCTGCTGCTTTCTTTATCTCTTCTATATCTATCTTTTCTGTGTCTGAGTGGGCATCTTCAAGTTTACCGGGTCCAAATACCACTACTGGCATCTTCCCCACCTTATTAAAAAGCCGTGCATCACAACTGGCTATGAAACCCTCAACATCAGGGACAATACCTGAAGAAATTGCTGCCTTCCTTATCGTCTCAACAATGGGGTGGTCAGGTGGTATCGCATAGGCGTCATTGTGTAGTTTCGGAAATGAGAGTTTGTAGTTGTTTATAATCCAGTGGTCTCCACATCCCTCTATAATATCCTTCAATTCCTTCTTTATCATTGCGAGGTCCTTATTGGGTAAAAAGCCAACACCACCTTCAAGGACAACATATCCGCATACCATTGAGGGCCAGCCATCTCCTTTTATTGTCCCAAAATTAACCTGAACCGGCTGTTTGTACTTTTCAAATAGCGGTACATTCTTACTCTCTTCTATCAGTCGCCTCTCATACTCTTTCAACCGATGCATAAGAAGGCAGGTCTTTTCAATGGCATTCACTCCCTCTGTAATCCTTCCCATATGAACACTTTTTCCCTGCACTTCCAACCTGTACCATACAGCCCCGCGGTTTGCAGGGGAAATTTTCAGTCCTGTGGGTTCAAGAACTAAAACCGCATCTGCTTTATAACCTTCTCTTATAAGGGCAAGCGCGCCATTACCTCCAACCTCTTCCTCTATTACCGACTGGACAGTTAGTTCTCCTTTTAACCTTATCCCGCAACTTTTCAGTGCAAGAAGTGTAAGATATATCGTGGCTATCTGTCCCTTCGCATCACAGGCGCCCCTTCCATAGATAAACCCATCCTTTTCCACTGGCTTAAACGCATCTTTCCATACCTTTGCAGGGACAACATCTATATGAGAATTAAGGATAAGAGACCTGCCGCCACCTGATGAAGGAATCTTAAGTATAATATTTTTCCTGTCTGAATAGTCCAGCGGTTTTTCTGCAAATGTGTATTCAGGGTCTTTTTCAATATCTGCAGGGACAGGGACAAGTTCCACCCTGCCGAATTGAGAAAATGCTTCTTTTACATAGTCCTGTGCCTCTTTTTCCCCTTCTCCTGTAACACTGGGAAACTTTATAAGTTCTTTCAGGAAGTTTATCGCTTCCTGAAAATGTTTATCTACCTCACCCTTTATGTTCAACCTGCTACCTCCTTTATTGCTTCCCTGATTACTGAACAACCTTCTCTTACCGCATCTTCCTTTATAATAAGTGGTGGGTTAACCTTTATAGTCCCTCCGCCAAGTCCAACAGGAGCAAAAAGCAAAAGTCCTTTCTCCACACACTTACCAACAATCTGATGTGCAGTATCAGGGTCTGGCGTCTCTGTTCCCTTCTTCCCTATCTGAAGTCCCCACACAAGTCCTTTTCCGCAAAGGAACTGGACACAGTCAAATTCTTTGTATATCTTTGTTAATTCCTCTTCAAATATCCTTCCCATCTTTTCTGCATTCTCAACAAGGTTATACTTTTCTATCGCCTTTATGCTTCCTAAGGCAGCCGCACAACACAATGGACTGCCCGTATGTGTGCTTGTCATAGTCCCTGGTTCATAAAGGTCCATATACTCTTTTCTGCCGACGACTGCTGATATAGGAAGTGAACTGCTTATGCCCTTTCCCAGGCAGAATATATCGGGTAATATTCCGTAGTGAAGGAATCCGAACATCTTTCCTGTTCTTCCAAAACCCGCCTGTATCTCGTCAAATATAAGCAGTGCGCCATTTTTATCACACCACTTCCTCAACTTCTGCGCATACTCCACAGGCATAAGTGCTCCGCTTATACCCTGATATGTCTCTGAAATCACAGCACACACATCCTCTGGCTTTATACCGAGTTCTTTAATCCTCTTTTCAAAGAAGGCAAAACTTCTGTCCTTACACCTCGGTTCTCCTGGAAACGGCAGGTGATATATATAAGGGTCTGGACTGACAATCCACTCTTTTAAACCTGGCTGTCCCCCTATCATCTGTGCACCTAAAGTTCTACCGTGAAATGAACCTTCATAGGATATAACCACCTTTTTATTCAGTTTTTTACCATAGGTTCTTGCAAGTTTTAAGGCACATTCCACTGTTTCAGCACCGGTGGTAAGTAAGAACACCTTTTTCAACGGTTCAGGCGAGACAGAGGCAATCTTTTCTGCAAGTTCCGCCCTTATCTCTGAAGGAAAACAGTAGTTGTGAAGAAGCGGCTTTTCTATCATTTTTTTTATCTCTGAGAGAACCTCAGGGGCAGAGTGCCCTGCATTAGTTACCAGAACTCCTGAACTGAAATCAAGCCACTTATTACCATACCTGTCATATACATTCACACCTTCCGCATGGTCCCAGACCACAAGTGGCTGTCCGCTCATTGAGACAGGCTCATATGTCCTTAACTTTTCAAGGACAGGTATTGACTCAGGCACAGGAATTTCTGTTTTTATCCTTCTATACTTTGTCTCAACAGGCGGAACCTTTTTCGGTATAAGTGGATAACTCTTCCCCATTTTATCTCTCCTCCTTT
>DAONKS010000016.1:0-14915 GCA_035406305.1 bacterium
TCATAATATCTGTATTCTGCAAGACGGCCTACCAGAATAAGATTTTTAATTTTTTTAGCAATTTCTAAATACTTATAGTATTTTTCTCTTGCTTTTTCGGTAAATAAAGGATAATACGGAATATCTCCTACTCTATACTTTCTGGGATATTCAAAAACTATTTTTGTAATTGGAATGTTTACAGGATGGATATGTTTAAACTCTGTTATTCTTGTAAATTTATAATCATTGGGGTAATTGACAGTAGCAACTTTCTGATAAAACTCTTTTTTAATAGTTTTAAATCTAAATTCAAGGGTTCTGTATAAAAGAGGGCCAAACTTATAGTTAAAAAGTTCATCTATCATTCCTGTAAAAATTACCTTCCCTTTAAATATTTGTTTTTGGAAGTAAACATTTCCTGTTTCGGTATCTAAATTTAAGACCTTTTTAAAATCGGTGTTTAACTGTATTGTTATATTCGGATGTTCCAGCATCCTTTCAAAGATTTTTGTGTATCCATATTCTGGAACTGCCTGATACCTATCCTGAAAATATCTATTATCTTTTCCTATAATAACAGGCACCCTTTCTAATACCTCTGTGTGTATTATATCCGGATGTATCCCCCATTGTTTTTTTGTATAATTTTCAAAGATTTTTTTGTATATGTATTTTGCCAGAGATTGTAAATCTTTATCTTTTGCTTTTCTTAGTTCAAGAATGGATATTCTTGTACTGTAACGATAATTTTTTAAAAGTTTCTTTTTGAATTTTTCTGCGATTTCTCCAGGGAACAACATATCCATACTGTTAAAATTGAAAGGAATGGGGACTTCTACGCCATCAATAAAAGCAAGAACTTTATGGTGGTAATTATGCCAGGTGGTAAAATTGGAAAGGTATGCAAAAACATCTTTATGGTTTGTATGAAACAAATGGGGTCCATATTTATGTACTATGATACCATTTTTGTCTGTATAGTCCCAACAGTTCCCACCTATATGGTTTCTTTTTTCTACTATCAGAACTTTTTTGTTCAGGACACTGGCTATCCTTTCCGCAATAACAGAGCCAGCAAAACCTGCCCCAATTATTATATAGTTAAACACTTTTTACTCCTATAATTCTTATACCCGTTTTTTGCAGGTAAATTAAAGTTGATAAAGTTACAAACATCTCGGTTATTGTAATAGAGATTGCAGACCCGATATATTGGTATAAAGGTACAAGAATTAAAGCAATAAGTATATTTAGAATACCAGCGGATAGCACTATATTTTGAAAGGCCTTTTTTCTATTGAAAGATAGCATAGTTTGAATACCAAAAACATTACTGAGTCCAATTAGAAATGGATGAATGGATAGAATTTTAAGTACTACTATTGAATTACTATACGCTTTTCCAAGAACGATATTTACTATTGGAATGGCTAATAAGAAAATACAACAGGATAAAATTCCTGTTGATAGGGCCACAAATTTTGTTATTTTTCTAATAATGCCTAAACTTTTTTCTCTTATAGAATGGACCTTGTTAACAATATAAGGATACAACGATTGTGAAAATGCCCCTATTATTCCTTTTATAGCCTGAATGATTTTATCGGCTGCAGAATAATATCCTACCATAGTGTTATTAGTTAACAGTCCTAAAATAAAAGGAGTAGACGTTGTGTATAAGCTTATTGCTACCATAGAAGTAAATATATGCCATCCCTCTTTCAGTTGATATTTTATGTTCTCTAATCTGGTTTTTTTTATCCTTATTCCAAAATTTTTACTTACAATAAATAAACTTATTATTAATATCAAAATAAGCGCACAGAAGTTTATAAAAGGGACAAAAATATAATCGCTTTTATGTTTGATGAAAATAAATATCGCTACTGTAGAAAGACCTCTACCTGCAATATTTAAAAAAGTGATATATTTCATCTGTTCCATGCCTTGAAAAAACCATGCAGGGAATATTGTTTGTGCCAGCATGGTTCCGAAAGTTAGATAATATAAAATTAAATCCTGTTTAAATTTTTCAACATTGAGCACAAGCATATTAAGCAAAAAAAAGCTTATTATTGCAAGCCCAGTTTTTATGACCATAACAGTATTGAAAATCTCCTGCAAAATTTCCTTATTATTTCTGTGGATTGAAATTTCTCTTGTAGCTGAAAGGTTGAATCCGTAATCAATTATAACTTGACAGTAGGTAACAGTTGCTGAAGCAAAAGTAAGAAGTCCCCATTTTTCTACTCCTAAAACTCTTACGAGATATGGAAAGGTAATAAGTGGGAATATATAATTTGCCCCTTGTAAAAGAGATAACGAAATGAAATTAATAAAAACTGTTTGTTTTTCTCTATCACCCTGTATTTTTGTAAAAAAATTTGTAAACACCCTTATCATTTTGTTTAATTTATTCTAAACTATTTGAACAATTTTGTCAAGGGAGATTCAAGACTCTACTTGATATAAGATAATTCCAGAACATTTATTCTGCAAACTGGTCAGTATCTATCCACTCTTTTTTAAGGATTGTCCAGAAGTCCTGTGCCAGACCTCTTAATACATATTCATAAGGGAGCCATCCGTAGCCGCCCTCTCCCCAGTTAGTTCCCCAGGAGTTTCTTATAAGTAAAGCGCCTTTTGTTTTGCTGCCATCATAAGGGTTTTTTATTTCTATCCTGTCGTCATATCCCACCGCAACAACTGCATGCCCTCCTTCAATCCTTTCTCTGGGAGAAGGAAAAGGAATTTTTCCATCTTTTTCTGCCTCTCTTATTGAACTATATACTGTGAAGCCAAACATTGCTGGATGTTCTTTTGTTAAATATGTTTTTATACTTGTTAAAACATCCTTTTCATCTATACCAGGTGCGTCATGTCTGAAATATGTAATTGCCTGATAGTTCTGTGCAAAGGCATAGCAGAAGGCAGGGGGCTCTTTATCAAATGTTTTCTCTTCATCTGTGTATTGCCAGTATTCTTCAGGGGGAACACCAAAGAGTGCTATTGCACCGATAGTTGTTCTTAGAAAGGCGCCTGTATCTCCTTCTGTTTTCATAAGATTTCTGGTTGCCTTGTAGAGGAATAATCTTGATGCCTTTATGAATTTCCCAAAGGATTTTTTCTCATAATACTCAATCACTCCAACACCTGCGTGTGCAGTACAGGAGCCCAGCATTCCCTGGTCGTCCACAGGTGAACACCAATTTCTGAGGTCAACAGAGATAGGTAAAGATGCACTACTTTTTTTCTTTCCTAATAGGTTTTTAACTTCAATATTGTTTTCTGTATAGTCCCTGAAGTCAGGATAATCAGGAATCCATCCAAGTCCATAACTTCTACCATTACCTCTATATGAAAATCTCCCTGCCATTTTTCCTCCCTGTCGAAATAAACAATTTTTATTTAACTAACACATATTTATGAAACTCGATAAGTTTTAAGGCCAAAAGTAATAAGTAAAAGAGGCAAAACTGTTTGTTATCTATAGTTCATCAATCGTTGACTACCGACTACGAACACGTTTCAATCCTTCAATTTTTCAAGTATATCCAGAATATACCTCCCGTTGAGATATTTTAGTTATGGAGAAAGGAACAGTCAAATTTTTTGTGGGATTGGAAAAAGTAAGACATTAAATTCGGTGGAAAATTTAATGCGCTTTTTTATTATGCTTTTTTGGAGAACCGTTGAAAACATTCTCTCTTAGATATTTTTTGACTGTTTGAATAAAAAGTTTTGCTTTAGTAATTAATGGTTCAATCTCTCTATAGGTTAATTCAACATATTCACGATAGTCAGTTCTTTGTCTTAACTCAAATGCAGCATTTATAGTTTGTCCCAGTTCTTTAGGTAGTATACCTTCTTTTATGAACCGTTTGTTGAAATAGCTTAAAACACCACTGTGTTTTGAAGAGGAAAATGGTTCAAATATAAGTAAAGATAGGACCGCGTAAAACATACCATAGTATGTTCTGTTAACAATAGAACGGGGACTCTTTTTCCCTCTAAGTAAATAAATTGCCTCATCAATGCACTCATCTGCTTGTTTTAAACGGTACATTGCCAGCTGAATTTGTTTTTCTTTATCCGTCATACCCCGATGCCTTCCTTCTGAATTGTTTTATAAATAGGGGATTCAGACATTGGTCCTTTTTCTATTTCATCTTTTCCTATAATGATAGAAGATATAAATGTATCATATTTAAGGTTGATTTCAAAAATTATTCTGTCCAATTCAGATACTATTTTCGGGGCTACTTTTTCAATAACGAGCATTATATCAATATCTGAATCAGAGGTGTCATTCCCACGGACTTTAGAGCCGAATATCTTGAAGTCAACAATTCTAACTCTTGTTGATAAAATTTTTTTTAGTTCTCTTATTGCCTTTAACTCATTTTCTTTAAGGTTCAATATATTGTTCATTTCTCCCCTTCTTTTATTTAATTATACCTCTAATTTACTGGAACAGGTAAATACCTCTCCACATTATTTGTTGTTCATAGTTCGTTGACAATTAACTACGAACACGTCTTAATCTTGCTGCTCTACGCAGGCTAAAGTTTATCCGCCGCAGATTTATCGTAGGCGGGCCTGCGGCTACCAATCTCGTCAGTATATCCAGAATATACCTCCCGTTGAGATATTTTAGTTATGGAGAAAGGAACAGTCAAATTTTTAATTATTTTTTGAGGAAGGATTTGAGGATGTCTATGTTTTTAGTGAAAAGTTCTGTTTGTTTTAATATCCCTTCAATCTTTGATAGGCGGTCAGAGTAATACTTTTTGAGTTTCCTATCGGATTTTTGTATAGATTTTTTAAGTTCAGTTATAGTTTCTGTGAGGATGCGGTTTCTTTTGGTAAGTCCTGTCTTTAATTTTTCAAAGATTATTCCTTCTAAGTCATCATTGGCTGTATAGAAGCTTCTGGTATATCCTTTTTTCCATACTTTCTTTACTGCGTTCCACTCTTCCAGTTTTTTGATATTTATACTGATGTTACCCTTACTTACGCCGAGGGCCCTTCCTATCTCTGCAGGAGAAAGAGGTTCGGGTGTTATATAAAGCAAGGCATATATCTGACATACGGTTCTATTAAGCCCTATGCTTTCCCCTAAATTTCCTATTGTCTCTATAAATTTTTCTGTAATAGGCATAGTAAAAAGTTAAAACTATTTCTTCAATAGAGAGATACTGTCTCGGAGAATATCTTTAAAATTTTCCAGTTCGTCAGGTCTTGCTATAAGCATATCAAATCCAATCTCAAGATGTTCTGAAAAAAAGATAAAATAAGGTCTCATTCTTTCAATCGGATTTGTTTCATCTGTTTTCGAGATAATAAAAATATCTACATCACTTAATCCAGTTTCTTGATTTTTAACAAGTGAACCAAAGATTCTTATATCTTCTATCTCAGGGAATATCTTTAATGCTTCTTCTGATATTATCTGCAGTTTTTTAAAAATCTTTTCTTTATCTATTGATATACATTTCACAGAACCTGATGATTTTATCTGCCGCATCTATCGCCTCTTTCGCCTGTTTTTCTGTAAAGTAGTCAGATGGTTTCCCTGATGGAAATCCATTTGGATATCGCGGTGGGATGTAGTATAGGTCAAGCAATCTTCCCGCATCTTTTATATTCTGAGGTATTTCTATTTTTTCTGACAATAAATTTAACATTTCCGTTATTGAATGCCCCCATAATATTAGTCCGATCTTCATACTAGTGGCTTTCACAACTTTTTCTGTTGCTTGTTGTGAAGTAAAACAGGCCCATTCATAATATGCATTTTTAAAATCCATCTGTGCTTTCTCAAAGTCCCTTTTGCCTTGTGTATACCAGTCATTCCATCTATTCATTGTTATCTATATGTAATTAATGTCTTCAGGGGAATCTTTCACCTAAAACTTCTATACAACCACTTTTACTTTACCTTTTTTCCCTTCCTGTGTCAATTCTTAAAATATACTATTTAACATATCACGTGCAGGTGTAAATTGAGGGTTCAGTTCCAGTGTCTGTTTTAAAAGACCTATAGCAGTTTCTCTCTCTCCCTGAAGAAAAAATGTGTTTGCAAGGAGGAAACTTGCCCTGAAATCACCAGGAAGAATTCTATAGTACGTCAATGCTTCTTTGTGTGCTTTCTGTAGATTATTTTGTTGAATGTCATACTGTATATTCTTAATGCTGAGATTAGCGAATACACGGTAAGATACCTCAGGAACCAGTGGGCCAGGTTTTGTATTGAAAAAGAAGGCGAAGGTACTGGCAATAACCAGTACAATTACCGGCTGTAAAAGCTTTTTTGCCTTCAATTTTTCAATACACCATACAATAAGAGAGCCCGCACATACAGAAAAACATCCAACCGCAGGTAGCCGGTATCTATCTGTTATAAAGAAAAGGACTACCCAGAGGACATTAGAGATAGTAAAGGTTATAAAAATGAAATTTTTCTTCCAGTTCCTGAATAGAACAAACAGTCCTGTAAGTCCTGCTGGTATAATAAATCCAAATTTCACAAAAGCGATTTTTAATACAGGTATAACTTTTTCCATTAGATGAACATTGAGATTCTGTGGCCATTCATAACTTGTAAAGAAAAATCCCATCTTTCTGAAGAAAAGTTTCCAGAAGGCAAGAGATGATGGACTTAAAAGTTTACCTTCAGGGTAATGGAAAAGACCTATAGAATCGGTGCTATTACCTATCCTCCAGTTTACCGGTCCATTTGTACAGATAGGGATAAATTTACCACTTACATAATAATTTCTTACGGTAATAGGAAGTATAACCATCCCGGAGATAATTAAAACTATAAAAAAGATAACGAGCGGTTGAAACTTTTCTTTTATATCCACAGGCAGAAATTTTTTTTCAGGGTAAACATAAAGTCCGACAAGGAAAAAAGGAAGGAATATAGCAATGGTTGGTTTTGCAAGGGCTGATAGCCCAAGAAGAATGCCTGTAATAACCCATCTTATAAAGTTAGGTTTCTGGAGGGAATAATATACAAGCATAATAAAAAGAATATACAGGAAATATATTAAACTATCACTCAAAACTGTCGCAGCATATACGATAGATGTTCTGTAGAATATCGAAAGTCCTGCAGCAATAATTCCAGCCCATTCATTATAAAGAATTTTTCCTGTATAGTAAATGAGAAAACAGAGTAGCACATCAATGGTGAGTTGTATCATTGCTATTAAAAGAAGATTACCACCTGTTATAAGGTGAGAAAAAGCAAGAAAATAAGCATATAATGGAGCCATATAAAAAGGTTCACCATTCACATACCAGGGATGTTTTAAAATCTGCTGTGCCCAGAGTATAAATGTTTTCTGGTCATGTCCATCCATAAGAAAGGGATTAAAATAAGGTGTATCTTTGAAATAGTAGAGATAGATGCATCTTAATATAAAACCAACAAAGAGTATTATTCCGAGTAGTATTTTTGGTTTATAATTTTTTTTAACTAACTTTTGCTGTTTTTTTGGCATCTTCTATACAGTCCTTGATAATATCTTTTATTGTAAATCGCGGGGAAAAACCTGTAAGATTTCTGATTTTTGAGATGTCGGGGACCCTTTTTATCATATCTTCAAACCCTTTTGAGTAGATATTTTGTGGGTCAAGAAATATAATGTCCGAAGAACTGCCTGTCATTTCCTTTATCATTAATGCGAGTTCCTTGATAGTTATTTCTTCTTCACTTCCCATATTGAAAACATCACCATATGCTTCTTCTTTTTTGATAAGTTCTATTATTCCTTCAACTATATCTTTCACATGGACAAAGCATCTTGTCTGTTCGCCATTTCCGAAAACAGTTATAGGTAGATTATTCAACGCCTGTTTTATAAATCTCGGTATAACCATACCATATCTATCGCTTTGACGTGGACCAACTGTATTAAACAATCGTGTAACTATCACAGGTAATTTATTCTCTTCAAAAAAAGCAAACGCAAGAAATTCATCTATTGCCTTTGTACAGGCATAACTCCATCTCTTCTTTTTTGTTGTTCCTATAACAATATCAGCATCCTCTTTAAATGGGGTATTTTCATTCTTCCCATAGATTTCAGATGTGGATGCCAGAAGAATTTTTTTGTTGTACTTTGCACAGTATCTTAACACATTATAAGTCCCTTCCACATTAATTATTACTGAATCAACAGGGTTTTCCATTACCCTTTTCACTCCAACAACAGCTGCAAGATGAAATACGAAGTCAGAACTTTTTATGAGTTCTTCAAGAAGAGAAGAATTCAGGATGGAGTCGATGAAGAGATTAAAGTTTTTATGGTTGATAAGATGTTTTATATTTTCAATAGAGCCAGTAGAAAGGTCATCAATGACAGAAACATCTTCTCCTGAATTGATAAGTATTTCTGCAAGATGAGAGCCGATAAATCCACATCCGCCTGTTATTAAATATTTCATTTTTGTCTCTTATACCTTATTATATTATAAAAAAAATTTGACAAAAATAAAAATATGTTTTTAAATGAAGTGAAATTTGTAAAAAAAGGAGGTGAAGAACATGGCAAAAAAATGTGCAGCAAAAAAAGCAACAAAAAAAGTTGCTAAGAAAGCTGCAAAGAAAAAAGCCGTAAAGAAAACAGCCAAGAAGAGAAAATGAGAAGAAAGAAGAGAAAATTGAGATGGCGTTCTAAAAGGGCAAATCATCGTAAGAGACCTACAATGGGCTGAAGTCATATTAGATAAAGAGTGAACTGACAGATGTCTCTAAATGGATTCTTCTAATTGCTTCAGCGAGGAGTCCTGAGACAGATAATTTGACAAAGTGAGACGGAAGAGAGCTGGTTGAAATAGTATCGGTAATTATTACTTCTTTGAAAAGAGAAGCATTAAGTTTCTGTGCTATATCACCTGAAAATACAGCGTGTGTGCATGCTCCGTATACAGAAGCGGCTCCTTCATCCAGAAGTTTATATGCTGCTTCTACCATAGTGTTACCTGTGGATATTAGGTCATCAATTATAATTGCCTCGCAATTTTTAACATCACCTATTACATGAACTGTCTCTACCTGGTCAGGTCCTATTCGTCTTTTATCTACAATCGCAAGGCCAGCATTAAGTCGTTTCGCAAATGCACGGGCGGTTTTAACTCCTCCGACATCAGGTGCTACTACCACAGGGTTTTTTATATTCTTACTTTTTAAATAATCAACAATTACAGGTGCTGCAAATAGATGGTCCACAGGAATATCAAAGAATCCCTGTATCTGGGGAGTATGTAAATCCATTGTTAATATCCTGTCTGCGCCTGCAGAAACAAGCAGATTTGCGACGAGTTTTGCTGTGATAGGAACACGGGGTTTATCTTTTCTATCCTGCCTGGCATAACCGTAATAAGGTAAAACCGCGGTAACCCTTCTGGGAGATGCCCTTCGGAATGCATCAAGGGTAATAAGCAGTTCCATAAGATTTTCGTTTACCGGTGGACATGTAGGCTGGATGATGAAGACATCTTTACCTCTCACATTTTCTTCTATCTGCAGACATATTTCTCCATCTATAAATCTATATATGTTAATTTTACCCAATCCTTTACCTAAATGTTCTGCAATCTTTCTGGAAAGTTCAGGATTTGCATTGCCTGAAAATATCAGACAATCATTCATTTTCTCCCTCCTTGTACGTCAATAAAAAATGTATGGCTTTCTCTATATCCGGGATACTGTTTATACCAAGACATTCTTCGGGTGTCTCTGTAGTATATGTTCCTATTCGCTTACCTTTATTAGAAAGAATTTTAATAACATCTGTTAGATAATATTCGTTTTTTATTTTATCAGGTTCAACCCTTGAAAGTGCATCAAAGAGTGGTTCTTTTTTGAATATATATATCCCTGCATTAATTTCCTTTATATCTTTTTCTTCAGGTGTGGTATTTAATTCTTCTACGATAGAAAGCACATTTCTTTTTTTATCTCTTTTTATTCTGCCATAACCTGTTGGATTATCTACAAAAGTGGTAAGAATTGTGCCGTCATTTTTTTCATCTCTGTGAGTAGTAATAAGATTATTAAGGGTATTTATTGTTACAAAAGGAACATCTCCACATAAAATAAGTATATCACCTTTATAACCTGTAAGTACTCTTTTTGTCTGCAGAACCGCATCCCCTGTTCCTTTTAAAAGCATTTGTTCTACATATTCTACCTTCTTATCCATTAACTGTTCAAAAACCTCCTCTTTTTTATAACCTACTACTACAATTATTTTATATGGGGTGAGTTTTTCTATCGTATTAAATAGATATAAAAGCATTGGCTTACCAAGAATTTTTCTCACCACTTTCTGGGATTCACCACCTAAACGTTTTCCCTGTCCTGCAGCAAGTATAGTTATTACAAGATTTGGATCCATTACTTCGCTCCCTTCAAATCCTCGCCTGAGTAAGATTGCGTCCTAATTACTGCCCGGCGAGGATTTGGCGCCCTCGCCTCCCACTACGGGGGTGGCTCACCATCTCGCCACCCTTGCCAAACAATGCTCTTTACTCATCGCATTGGTAATAGGTCGGCCACCCGCTGAAATTGCTATCGGATGGTTCACCATCTCGCTCATCCGTGCCACACAATGCTCCTTACTCGTCGCATTGGCAACGCAATTTCTGACTTCGCTCCCTTCAAATCCTCGCCTGAGTAAGATTGCGTCCTAATTACTGCCCGGCGAGGATTTGAACCTCGAACCTCGGCTCCAAAGGCCGGTGTGTTACCATTACACCACCGGGCAAGATGATGAAATAATATCAAAGTTAAAACTAAAAATTACAGGCACGGAGAATTATTTTAAACTATTTTTAATGAAATATAAAAACTTTATACTTCTTGAGTAACTCTTAAAACTTCAGATATGGTTGTCAACCCTTCTTTTATCTTTAATGCTCCATCCATCCTCAATGTTACAAGTCCCTTTTTCAATGCGGTCTTTTTAATTTCTGCAGCAGAAATTTTTTCAGATATCATATTCCTTATCTCTTCATCAATTACAAGCAACTCAAAAATACCCTTTCTTCCATAATATCCCTCATTAAAGCAGAGTTCACAACCCCGTCCCGTTCTATATTTTATCGCTGAAATATCCTCTCCTTCAGGAAAAATCTGCTGCAGTTCTTTTAACGGAGGAGATGTTGATTCGGAACATCGTGGGCAGTTAAGACGGACCAATCTCTGTGCCATAACGCCTACAAGAGAAGATGCAATAAGATACGGCTCTATACCCATATCAATTAAGCGTACAATGGCACTTGCTGAATCATTAGTATGGAGTGTGCTGAATACAAGATGTCCTGTTAAAGATGCCTGGATAGCCATTTCAGCAGTTTCTCTATCCCTTATTTCTCCCACCATTATAATATTAGGGTCGTGCCTCAGTATAGACCTGAGCCCATTGGCAAATGTAAGTCCTACTCTGGGATTCACCTGGATTTGATTTATTCCTTCTATATTGTATTCAACAGGGTCTTCCAGCGTAATGATATTTATATCTGGATTATTTATTTTGGAGAGTGCTGCGTATAAAGTTGTTGTCTTGCCACTTCCTGTAGGACCGGTCAGAAGGATTATACCATGGTCTAAATGTATAAGTTCATTGAATTTTTTGTATGTATCTTCAGAAAACCCGAGTTCATTGAGGCCAAAGAGAAAAGTACTTCTATCAAGCAATCGCAGGACAACAGATTCTCCGAAAAACGTAGGTATGATAGAGACCCGTATATCTATCTTTTTACTGTCTACCTTTATGGATGTTCTACCATCCTGAGGGATTCTTTTTTCAGCAATATCAAGGTTGGAAATTATTTTTATTCTTGTTACTATAGCAGGGTGGAATTTCCTGGGGAGAATAAAGATATCATGTAAAACACCATCCACTCTGTATCTGACCTTCAGTATTGATTCTCCAATCTGTATATGTACATCACTTGCTCTCATTGATATGGCTTTATATAAAATCTGATTGACAAGCCGGATAATGGGCGCTTTATTGGCAAGGTCAAGAAGGTTCATACTTTCAACATCAATATCCTCTTCAAGATGTGTCATCTCTTCAGAGTTAAGGTCATCTATTACTTTCTGCGAGGTTGTTGGATGATAATAATACTTATCAAGACACCTGTGTATACTATCTGCAGATGCAAGAGCAATTCTAACGTTTCTATTGAGGCGAGTTTTAATTTCACTTATATCTATCTTCAAAAGGTCATCAGTGGCAATGATTATTTCACCTTTTTCATTTTTTAAAGGTAAGATACAGTTATTTTTCAGAAAGGAGAAAGAGAAAAAAGATAGCAAATCAGGGTCAACCATCTCTTCAGGATTTTCTATCCAGAGAACAGATTTACTTTCCATCTTATCTTTTAATTTTATCTCCTATAATACTTTTTTCTTTCCCTTCCTTGATGGCTTCTGCTTCTTCAAAAGTTGTCATAATATGGGGTGTGATAAATATAAGAAGATTAGTTTTTGTGGATTTTTTTGAATTATATCTGAATAAATTTCCCAGTAAAGGAATATCACCGAAAAATGGGACTTTCTTCAGAGTGTTTTCTGTATCATCTCTTACCAGACCGCCTAAAACCACTGTTTTTTTGTTTGGTACAATCAATGTTGTATCAACAGACCTTTTTGCTGTTGTTGGTGCTTCAGCAAGTCCACCTTCAATAACCTTTGTTACTTCCTGAGAGATTTTCAAACGGACATATTTATCCTGGCTTATCTGTGGAGTAATTTTAAGGGTGATGCCGACATCTTTATAATCATAACTTTTTATTACATCTCCTGTAGAGCCGGATGTACTCTGAATAAATCTTGTCTCTTTTAAATAAGGAATGTTTTCACTCACATTGATAACTGCCTCCTGATTATCACTTGTTACTATCTGAGGTGTGGAAAGGATATTAAATTCACCTTCTTTTGAATAAAGATTAATAAGAGCTCCCACATCTAATGGATAGGTAAGGGTTCCTTTATAAACACCTATTGAAAGCCCTTCAGGTGCAATACCTGTGGTTGCATATGACTCTATATAACCAAAGTTTGTTCCTGCTCCTCCTGTAAATCTATTATTATCAAAAGTATCTGTTGCAGCCCATTCTATACCCATCCGCTTTGTGGTTTCATAAGAAACCTCAGCAATCAGTGCTTCTATGAGAACCTGGTGTGTTAATACATCCAGTTCTTTTATTATTTTCTCTATGTTCGCAAAGTCATCAGGGTCAGCATTGATAATGAGAGAATTGGTTGCTTTTGCAGCAACTACGGATGGCTGAACAGGCGGTATTTCTCCACGTCTGACCGTTGTTTGCCTCGGTCTGGTAAGTAACTGCGTGAGAATTTTTGCAACCTCTTCAGCATCAACATTTTCAAGACGATATATCTTCAGAACATCTCTTCCGGGCGGAGCTGGAATATCTATCTTGGCAACTATCTCCTGAATTTTGGCAATATTTGCACCCGTATCAGAAATAACAAGAGAATTTGTTCTACCATCTACGGTAATCTGTCCGTTTTTGGTAATGTAAGGAGCAAGTATCTGGGCAAGTATATCAGGGGGGTAATATTTTAAAGGAATTATCTGGATGATGAAATCCTCCATTTTATCTGGAGGGACATCACCCACATTTATCTCGCGCATTCTTATCCTTGCTTCCGAGGAAGGAATTATAAGAGAAACAGCATCTTTTTTTATAACTGAATATCCATAAAGATTGAGGATTGTCTTAAAAATTTTATCTATCTCTTCAGAGGGAACAGGTTTATTGGCATATACAGTTATAGTACCCTTTACATTGGGGTCTATAACATAGTTTTCTTTTGTAAAATCCCCGACAAATTTTATAAAGGTTTTAATATCTACATTGTTGAGATTAAGGACAAAATCCCTTGCCGGGGATTCTAAAACAAACATAAATAATACCACGACTATAATAAAGAATTTTTTTACCATTAGAGGACCTTACCGCCCTACGCCAGGAATTCCGCCCCCTCCCTGTCCCCTTTCATTCCAGTAGGCCTGTCTCTGACGTATAGTATCCATCGCTGTCTGCAATTCTCTTCTGACTTCTTCGTCTTTTTCTACTCTAAGACGTTCCATTAACTTTATCAGCACATCATTGGATGTTTCTCTTAAAGCGATGGTTTTTATTGCCTGTTTCCTGATTTCAGGGTCGGGGTCGTTAAGATAATTCAATACAATAGATGCATCTACTCCGAACATATCCTGTCCCCATTCTCTTGACCCGGATGTTCTGTTATCTCCTCCTGACCTTATATACCAGTCAAGCGCATCCCTGATAGACTTTTTTACCTCCTCATTATCTTCATATTTCAGACGGACAAGCATAGTTCTTAAGGCAAGCAAGTCTCTTACCTCTTCCAGGTCTTGAGTACTGCTTGATGTTCGGTTTTCTGTGCCGGTTAATCGTTTCCTTGCAAATATCTGGCTTGCATACTTTCTAATAAGGGGGTCTTTATCGTTCATAAATCGGGGCAGTGTGGTATCTGTCTGAAATATCATATCAAGCCCCACGGAGGCGATATCTCTTACTTCAGGGTCAGGGTCCTGTAAAAGGACATAGAGGTCAGGTATAAAAACCGCTCCACCGACTCCAGTTGATGTTTCACCTTTTCTGCTACTGCTGCCACTGCCCGTGGAACTCATAGAAAAGAGGCTTCTTATCCCACCTCTATCAGTAGAAGAACCAGTAGTTGTTGTATCTCCGGTTAATCCGGATGAAATTGCTTCTATTGCCTGTTTTCTTATCGTGGGGTCCGGATGTCTTAACATTCCACCTATCACCGCCATTACAAAATCCCTGACGGCACCTTCTCTTTGTTCCTCTTTCCTCTCCTGCCTCCATGTGGTTGATGAACTTCTTGTGGTTGA
>DAONKS010000016.1:15015-24349 GCA_035406305.1 bacterium
TGTGGTTGATGAACTTCTTGTGGTTGACCTTGAACTGCGTGTTGATGTTGCCTGTGCGTATAATAAAGTAAACGACAGGATATATATCACGGTTATAAGAAGACCACAAACTTTTCTTCTTTTCATATTCCACCTCCCTTATACTGCTTTACCACTCTCTATTTATATTATACCTTTATTTCTTTTACCGGGAAAGGTCAGAATTTTTCAAGTAGCCCCGGTTTTATCTCTTTTTCAGCTTTTTCTATATCCGGTTTACTTACATCAGCCGCTTCCTGATATGTAGTCACAATATAAGGAGTAAGAAACAATACCAGTTCACTTGTGGATGTTGTATACGAAGGTTTTTTAAATAGATATCCCAGCAGTGGAATCTTTCTGAGAAACGGTACACCTGTCTCTTTTTTTTCTGTTCTCTGCTGTATCATTCCCCCTATTACAAGGGTCTGACCATCAAACAGGGTTACATTCTGGGTTGTTTCTCTTGTAGAAATTACTGGTTGTTCAGTTTCATAGGTGAGGCCTGCCGCAACAGCAGAAAGTTTCCTTACTTCTACCAGTCGTGAATCATATATATTCATAGTAAGAAAAACCGTTCTGTTTCTCTGGATAATAGGGGTAACTTCAAATTCTGTTCCGACATCTTCCTCAGATACACTAACTGTCTGGCTTGTTCCTGTTAATGCTCCTGTGGAAGGGTTATAGGTCTGTTGATATTCAGGTATGATATAAGGATAGTTCTGAACAACTCTTATAATTGCAGTTGTCCCATTAAGACACATAATCTTGGGTGCCTGGACAAGTTTTACCTCTCCCTGTGTGGCAAGAGCACTTATAAGGGTATTTACATCCCTGTTTGTCAACCCAAAAGAAAAGCCGGAAGGAAGGGTTGATGTTAACCATGGAGTAAAAGAAGGATTGTCTCCGAAACGAGGTCCTGTAAGAGTTGCATCTATACTATCAATCATCCTGGAACTTATAAGCCAGTCAATAGAAAATGCCTTTTCTCCAGAAAGGGCTATCTCAACTATTTTTGCTTCAAGAAGCACCTGGGAGATAGGCATATCAAGAGAGGATATAACATCCTGTATCTGCTGGAGCAATGTTGGATTATAAACATCAACAAGGATAGAATTTGTTCTGGGGTCGTGTACTATCGTATCCAGTTTAAATGTTTCTCTTAATGCCTTGGCAATTAGAGCAGCATCTCCGTAAAAGATATTGAACACCCGTCTACTTTTTTCTTTTACTGCCTTTGTTCTCGCATCATATTCATCTTCATTCATTATTTTTATCACTTTATCTTCTTCTAAATATTTGAGTTTATTGGCTTCACATATAAGGTCAAGAACCTTCTGTAAAGGTAAGTCCTGTACATTTATTGTAACCCTTCCTGTAACACCTTTACTCATTATAATGTTTGCCCCGGTAAGGTCATAAATCAACTTGAGGGTTTGTTCAAGGTCAGCATTGTTAAGGTTCAACGTAATTGGTGTTGTCCCTATCTCTCCAAGAACTGGCTTTTCTGCCTCTTCTCTTTTCTGGATAATCTGGTCCACCTGAAGCCGTGCCTTGTTTGCAAGGCGCATTGTTTCTGTAAACTGTTTATCCTCATATGCCTTCTTTGCCATTGCCAGGGTTGATTGTGGCTCCAGCATTTCAGAAGATGGAATTTGATGCCTGGTCGCCATTTCCTGCAGGTATGCATAGGCATCAAGGAGGCTTTTTTGAGCATTCATAGCAAGTGTTTCAAGTTCACCTTCCTTAAGTACCTCTACTTCCGTGGTTCTTTCTTCTGCCGGTCTAAATGTCTGTTTAACCCCACTCTTACCAAGCTGCGTTTCAGCTACCCTGATGTATCGTTTTATCTGCGTTGACCTGTATGTTGGGTCAATACCCTGTATGGATCTGAAAATAGATATTGATTCAGAATAATTTTTAGCATAGTAAGCATTTAATGCTTTCATATACATAAGGTCAAGATCAGACCTTGTCTGTTGAGCATTTAAAATTCCGGTGGTAAAAGAAAATATAAAGATCAACAGTAATAATCTATACTGTATACCTCTCCGTTTCATCTTTTCCTCCTTATTAGATATAATACCCCTTCCCAATTGTAAAATCAAGTTTTAAACATCTTAAAATTTATCAATCAACAGGGATTTCATATATAATCCCTTCCTTAGAAAGATAGAGTTTATCTTTTTCCTTTCTCAATATTCTGAACCCTTCTACTACATCACCAATAGTTACTCTATATGTTTTATTTTTACCTTCTATAAATAGATATTCAACACCTTCTATTACTAATCTTCCTCTGTATATCAAATCGCATCTTTTCTCTGGCATTATAAGAGAAGTTGTTTCCGCTGGCTTCTCTATGGGTTGTACCTTAGAAGGTGCCATATCTTTTAATATCGGTTGGTAAGAAGGGGCTTGCGGCTTAGAAACAGCACTAACCTTTTCGGGCTCCATCTTTTTTTCTTCTCTGAGGATACTGACAACCCTTGAAGGTCTCAGGATAGATATTACCTCGGGTTTTGAAGCGAGGACTATACTTGTAACACCAGGTTTTTCAAAAACTTCCATAGTTAAACGTCCTGGCGAAAATGGGTCGCGTTTTCCTTCAATATCAATTTTTTCCTTCTTTAAGGCAATTTTAAATTCTGCCTCAGTCACAGGTAATTTCTCTTCTTTAACTGGAACAGAAGGGGCAGGTTTTTCCTTTGAAACATCTTCGCCGACTATATCTGATAATCGTTTCTGTGGGTCCTGAAATCTACCCATAAAAAATAATATCTCATAAAGCCATGCTATCAAAAGGATAAGGAAAACAAACTTGAATATATTTCTTCTTATAAAGGGCATCAAAAGGAACGGTTCTTTATATTTAGCTATGGCTTTTTTCTCAAGTACAGCAGGTACCGGTTTTTCAACCCGTTCTTTTTTCTTCTTTGTAAATGTGGAGATAAAATGTTTTATGTTTCCAGAAGAAATATAAATACTATCTTTCGCCTCTTTTTCTGTTCTTCTGGCTTCTTTGGAAAGAGTGTAAATTTTTGCAGTGATAGGAGCAGGTAATACTTCCTCCCTGATTTTTTCAATTGTTTTTACTGGAACAATGACCTCTTTTTTCTCTTCCGGAGGTATTACTCTAACTTTTTTCTTTTCTATAGCAAGCTGCTTCAATACCTTCTTTCTTTCTTTTTCCTGTTCATAAAGAACTTTCCTTGTCCTGAGAAATTCCTGCAGTTCTTCCTTTCTTTTAGTATAAGGAGTAGGTGCTGCAACAGCAGATGGTCTTTCTTTTTCCTCGGCAGGAATAACTTTTTTAACAGGTGTAGTTTTTTTCTCTTTTTGTAATAATGCCTCTTTTCTCTTTGCTTCTTTTAGCTGTCTGATTTCTTCCTGTCTTTTTAGTGCCTCTGCTCTCTTCTTCTCTGCTGCTTCCTTCCTTTTCGCTTCCTGTAATAACCGTGCTTCTTCCCTTTTTCTAATCTCTTCTTTCTTTTTCTCTACAGCCTCTTTTCTCTTTGCTTCCTTTAACTGTCTGACTTCTTCTTTCTTTTTTAATGCCTCTAACTTCTTCTTCTGTTGCTCTTCTCTTGCTCTTTCTATCTTTAACTTCTTCTCAGCTGTTGCTACCTGTTTCTGTAATAATCGCTGAGTATATTCAAGTTGATGTTTTTCTTTTATCTTATTAATAAAAGCCAGAAGCTCTTCTTTCTTCTTATTATTGTTAATGCTTGAAGTGGCTGGTCTTTTTGAGGTTTCGGTCAGGGGTACCTTTATTGGCGGTTTTCCGGTACCGATAATTTTAATCTTCTCTTTTCTCTTTGCTTCCTTTGACTGCCTGATTTCTTCCTGTCTTTTGAGTGCATCTGCTCTCTTCTTCTCCGCTGCTTCCTTTCTTTTAGCTTCCTGTAATAACCGTGCTTCTTTCCTTTTTCTAATCTCTTCTTTCTTTTTCTCTACAGCCTCTTTTCTCTTTGCTTCCTTTAACTGTCTGACTTCTTCTTTCTTTTTTAATGCCTCTAACTTCTTCTTCTGCTGCTCTTCTCTTGCTCGTCTTCTTTCTTCCTCCCTTCTCTGTTTTTTCTCCTGGATGGCTAATGCACGCTTCTTTTTTACCTCGTCCCTTTTTTCTTTTATTTGTTGAAGTTTCTCTCTCCTTTTTTTACGTCTATTACTCCCTTCAATATATGTTGTTTCTGTCTCTCGTGGCACATTTTCTTTATTCACCGAAGGTACCTGTTCCTTGCTGTCCTCATGGAGGGGGCTTCTCATTTTTTCTAAAGGGATATTTCGCACTTTTTTTCTTTCAATAAACTTCAATAATTGTTTTTTCTTTTCTTCTCTCGTAATATCAACCCGCCTCTTTCTCTGTTCCATATTTTTATCCTTCGGTTCCTTTTGTTTCCGTTTTCTTTATGATTACAGCATTAAGCCCGGCTGACATTCTGAATAGACCTTCACCTTCTTTTGTAACCGAGAAGTTTTTTAACAGAAAATAGGAAGATGGGTTTTCAATATATTTAAGAAACCTTACAATTTCATTACTCGTCCCTTTTATTCCTAATTTTACAGGCAATACTTGATAGAAAGCCACCTGTTGAGGTTCCCCAGGAGTTATATTTTCTACCACTGTTACTCCGGCATCAATAATAAGGCCCACCAGGTCTTTCACCACTTCAAACTGTAATGCAAGCTTTGGAATTTGTTCGGGCGGTACAAGTCCTGTTGTCTGAAAGCCCAGAGATCCCGGTAATAATACATTCCTTTTTTCCGCTTTTTTATAAAGCCTATCCTGTGAAAAATAAAGAAATTCTTTATATTCGACTGAAGGATAAAGAGTAAATTCTGGAACCACAGGATAGGTGGTGGAAAAATTATTCATAAAAAAGTTAAACTTTCTATCAAGATATTCTTTTTCTCTTGTAAGTTTTGCTATCAGTTCTGGGGATGGCGCTTCTTCCTTACCTGTCTCATATGCTTTCATCTGGGAATATTTATCTTTTATTTCTTTTTCTATCTCCTTTATCTCCATACGCATTTTATTAGTTAAAAAATAACCTGCTACCATTATACCTATAACCAGTATCAGTGAGAGCCAGAGAGAATATCTTTTTAAAATACCCTTTATCTTTTTCATTTTATTTCCACCAGTAAAGAAAATTGGAGTTTCTCTTTTGCTGGGTCAACCTCACAGGAATTTATATTAACTGACTTTATAAATTCAAGTTCAGACAATTTACTCACAAATGTTTTGAAATCACTGAAGGCAGTTCTTATATCAGTAATGATTACCTCTCCATTAAGTGTAAATATCTTCTCTTCTTCTACTTTTATATCAACCGCCGCCTGCGTTTGTTGTGTCATTTGAGGCATTGTCTCTGGCATCGGAGGAGCCCCGGGAGGAGCAATCCCGGGCGGTGCAGGTGGAGCCCCGGGAGGAGTAGCCCCAGGCGGTGCAGGAGGAACTGGAGCTCCGGGAGGACCACCGGGAGTTTCAGGCATACCCGGAGGAACTTCGGGAGCCACCTGGGAAACCGGTGCAGCTGCTGCCTGTCCAGGAAGAAATGATATAATATATATTCTGCTGCTTGGCAGAGTATTACCTAAAGTAATTATACGCCTTAACCAGATATCCTTTTCATTAATTATTTTTTCTATAATATCCACCCGTCCCTTTATTTCTGTTATATCTCCTTTAAGTTTATCTACATCCGGTTTATACTTTTCATGCTCCTGAAGAGAAATTTTTATTTCTTTTAATATCCCTTCTAACATTGACTTTTCCTGATTAAAAAAGAGTGAAGGAGTAATGGCTATGAGACCTGCTATAATAGCAGAAAGATAGATGTAAGGTCGGTTATATCTAAATTCTCTTACTCTTTCAACCTCTTCTGGAAGCAGGTCAATATTTACAGTTGTTCTCCTGAGTTTTCTTAAGGCAATACCTGTTAGAATAGTAAATTCTGTTTCAAAAGAGCGGAGATGGGCATACTCTTCATCAACATCTATATTAGAAAAGGTATTGAAATAAAATGTCGCTATCCTGGATTTTTCCTGGAGAAAATCTTTAAACCCCTTTAATAAAACACTCCGCCCGCAGAGATATAATTCTTCTACTTCAGGTCCTTTCTGAGTAAATCTCCAGTAATCTATAGAGTTCTGTATCTCTGTATGTAAACTCTCCACACCAGTTCTAACAGCAGGCATTTCTATATTACCTGTAATTTTTTTCCCTTCTGCTTCAGTATAAGAAATAGATTCAGATTCAGCTATAGCATTTGTTATAGCATCTCCAGAAGTAGTAAGAGAACGGATAAGCATTTTTTCACGATAGAGAATAATAAAATTAGAAGAACTTGCCCCAACTTCCAGAATTGCCTGACATTTATCAGGGGAAAAATTTGGTGAATACGTAAACATATTGAGAAGGGCAAAGGGGTCTATATCAAGGAATAAAGGGTCTATACCAAAAGTAGTCAAGCGAGATAAAAAATCACTTATTATATCTCTTTTAACTGCGCCAAGTAATACATTATAATTCTGTTCTGTTTCACTTATAATCTGAAATTTCCACTCTACCATTTCAAGGGGAAATGGTATTTGCTGCTGGACCTCATACTTAAGTATATCTTTTAGTTTTTTTAATGGAACCTTTGGAACAGTCAAACTTCTAACAAGTACCCCTCTTCCTGGCAGGGAAACATAAAAGGATTTTGCATGCTGGTTTTTTATAAAGTTTTTTGCTTCAGTATTTATAAACTCTTCCCTTTCATCGGGAGAAACAGGAATAACAAGTTCGTCATAGTAGGAAATTACAGGTTTATGTCCGTAAAACTCCACATCACACACTCTGATTTTTGTACTTCCAATATCAACACATAGCGTTTTTCTTCCGCCCTTTTTCACTTTCTCCCCTGTTTTATCTACTGGTTGCGGGGGGCCGATTTGAACGGCCGACCTCCAGGTTATGGGCCTGGCGAGCTACCACTGCTCCACCCCGCGATATCTCTGAGAATAAAAATTTTACAACACCATTTTAAAACTGTCAAGATTTTTTGTTCTTTTCTTTAATTTTTTCTTCGAGATGAAAAATTTTTGTCCGTATCTCTTCTAATTTTTTAACTTCTTTTTTTAGCGTTTTTTCCATATCAATTATTTTTTCATTCAGTTCAATCACATACAGAACAAGAATGTCTATTCTGTCAAGACTCGGGTATTCCAGAGAAAGTGTTTTCAATCGTTTTACAATTTCTCTATGCATTCTTATAACTTCTTCCGAAGAAAGCCCTGACTGGATCTGATATTTTTTACCGAGTATTTCAAGTTTTTCCACAGGTACCTCTCAGTTGCCCCTTTAATTTAAGAGAAATAGTTTCTACGATTTTTTCTGAGAAGCTTACAACATCTTCATTTTCCAGTGTTCCTGAAGGTGACCTGAAAAATACAGAAAAACTTATACTGATAGTATCTTCTGCCATATCCTTTGTCCTGTAAAAATCAAAAAATTCTATTTTTTCTACAGGCAGATTCAAAGATAATATGGTATCCTCTATCTCTTTCCATTCTATATCCTTATGGAAGATAAAAGAAAAATCCCTTTTAGAAGCGGGATACCTGGAAGGTTCCTTAAAAAAATCTATAAAAGATACTTTATCCAAAATCTTTTCCAGATTTATTTCACAGCCATGTATCTCATTGTTTTTAAGGTCAAATCTATTCTTAATGTCATCTGAGAGTATAAAAATATCTCCTATGTTGGTATCATCAACATAAATTACAAGATTATTTTCTATTGAAAATATCCCTGCTTCTTTTTTGAATTGCAAATTTTTAATATGGATTTTATCAAATAGTTTTTCTAATTTACCTTTCAGAGTAAAAAAATCCCCTGAATTAACGATTATAAAAGAAATTCTTATTTCTTCTTTGAAATCTCCGTTTCCTCTGTAATATACTCTGCCCATTTCAAAGAGATTACAACTTTCTGTGCCATGATAGATATTGAATCGTATTGTTTCAAGCATCTCAGGTATCAAACTTGTACGCATAAATTTAAGATTGTTAGATATTGGATTTTCTATCTCCACAGGGATTATCTTTTTGTTAAAAGATATGTTTTCTTCTGATGTAATTCCCATATGTATCACTTCTGTGAACCCCAGATTGATACATATATCTCTTATTTTTTCCAATTTTTCTACTTCTGGAGAAGAAGGAGTTGCTTTTATAGAGGCAAATGGGATAGATGCAGGGACTGTTTCATACTGTCTGTACTTAATGATCTCTTCAATTATATCAACATCTTCCTTTATATCATTTCTGTAAGAAGGAGGATTTATAATAAAAAGTTTCTTGTTTTTTTTAACTTTGAAATTAAGGCGAGTCAACAAATCTACAATAAATCCATCTTCAATTTCAATACCAGAAAGGTTATTCACCTTTGCCATATTTAATCTTATAACCAGGGGTGAAATTTCTTTCTTCCTGCCAGATTCAGAAAGGGGACCTATATCACCTCTACATACTTCCTTTATAAGAAATGTTGCCCTCGCCATTCCTGTTTTACAAACATCTATGGATATACCCTTTTCAAATCTTGCTGATGCCTCTGTGGCAAGGCCTATCTTTTTACTGCCTCTCCTTACAATAACTGGATTAAAAATAGCGCTTTCTATCAGGATATTTTTAGTGCCAGCGGTAACTTCTGAGTTCTGCCCTCCCATTATTCCTGCAATGGCAATAACCTTTTTTGAATCTGCTATGACAAGAATATCCTCATCTATTTCCCGTTTTTTGCCATCAATTGTGACAAGATATTCTCCTTTTCTGGCTCTCCTGATTTCTATATATCCATCTATTTTGTCAAGGTCAAATATATGAAGTGGTTGGCCTGTCTCAGCCATTACATAATTTGATATATCCACAACATTAAAACTGGTTCTATACCCTAATTTTTCTATCCTGTCCTTCAAAAACTGAGCGGTTTCTTTTACAGATATATTTTCAACAACCCGACAGGAATAATAGATGCAGTCGTTTTCATCTTCAATCCTGACAGGTACTGCCTTTGTGGATGTCTCTTCAAATGTCAGAGGAGGCATCTTAAACGAGGCAGTAATGAAGGGCAGAATCTCTCTTGCCACACCGATCAAACTTAACAGGTCTCCTCTATTTGCAGGTGTTTCAAGTTCAAAGAGTATGTCATTTTCATTTTTATCAACTACTGCAGGATTCAGTCCAAGTATCTCTAAATATTTTATTAGTTCTTCCCGGGAAACTACACCATCAAGATACTCTTTTATTAGTTTGTATGAATATC
>DAONKS010000017.1:0-23254 GCA_035406305.1 bacterium
CACCCTTATTTTATTTTTAAAAACAAATTTACACAATTTATTTTATACTACCTTACTTTTGACTTATTACTTTTGACTTTTGACTTATTAGTTATTAGTTATTACTTATTACTTTTAACTTTTTACTTATTAGTTATTACTTTTTACTTTTGACTTATTACAAAAATGTCCCCCTATTATAAATTCTCTGATTATCTGAAAAAACGGTTCGGCTGCCGTGTTCATAAGATTACCGTTGACGCTGGTTTTTCCTGTCCCAATATTGACGGAACATTAAGTGGAAATGGATGTATATTCTGCGATAACTATTCATTCAGCCCGCCTCTAAGGAATAAAAATATCCCTCTTGAACAACAGATTGAAGAAGGAATAAGATACGGCAGAGAAAGGTACAGAGCAGAAAAATTCATTGTCTATTTTCAGCCATATTCAAATACCTATGCACCTGTCAATACCTTGAAAGAAAAGTACGATACAGTAAAAAATTTCCCGGATGTGGTAGGAATTTCCATAGGAACAAGGCCTGACTGTGTTGACGAAGAAAAGATTTCACTTATCCAGAGTTATACAGAGAAATATGAGGTCTGGATAGAGTATGGGCTACAGTCCATACACAACAAAACCCTCAAATTGATTAACAGAAACCATACATACGAGGACTTTCTAAAAGCAGTAGAGATGACAGCAGGGAAAGGCATAAAGATATGCTCACATATTGTTATAGGACTGCCTGAAGAGACAGAAAACGAAATTTTAGAGACAGCAAAGGAGTGTGGCAGGTTAAAACTTGATGGAATAAAAATCCATCCACTTTATATAGTAAAGGGAACTAAACTTGAAGAGATGTTTGTTAAAGGGCTTTATAAACCCCTAACACTTGAAGAATATATCAAGATAACAGCAAAATTTATTGGACATCTATGGGAAGAAACTGTGATTCAGAGATTAACTGCTGACTGCCCTCCTGAAATGCTTGTTGCCCCTGACTGGATAAAAAGAAAACAGTCCCTTATTAACCTTCTTGAAAAAAAGATGAAAGAAGCGGGAATAAATCAGGGATTATTTAAATACAGATTTTAAATTACAAATAATATACACCCTAAACTATCATTCATTCTATCAATATTATTGAAAGATTTTAAGAATTTGATATACTATTGTTAAACTCTAAATAAAAAAAGGAAATCTATGGGCACCACAAAAAAGTCATCTTCTAAAAAAGATAAGGATTACGACATAAAGGCAATATACGAGATAAGCAGGGCTATAACCTCTGATATGTATATTGAGGATATACTGAAACTTATTGTAAATGTCACCGCAGAGGTTACCGGTTCAAAGATATGTTCAATAATGCTGGTGGATGAAAAGGACGATCTAATTAAAATTCGCGCAACACAGGCAATGAGTGATGAATATCTTAAAAAGCCCCCATTAAAGATAGGAGAAGGTATAGCAGGAAAGGTTGTGCAGACAGGAAAACCCCTTATTATTCCTGATGTAAGGGAAGAACCCGAGTACAAATACAGGGATATAGCTGTAAAAGAAGGGCTCGTTTCAATGCTTGCTGTTCCTATGAATGTAAAGGGAAAAGTTATAGGGGTACTGAATATCTATACAGCCAGACCTCACCATTTTACCGAAAGAGAGATAGAAATACTCACATCCATAGCAAATCAGTCAGCAATCATTATTGAAAACACAGAACTTATGGTAAAAACAAAAGTGCTGGAAGAAGAGATAGAGACACGGAAAAAGATAGAAAAAGCAAAAGGTATATTGATGAAAGAAGAGAACCTGACAGAAGAAGAGGCATATAACAAGTTGAGGAAGTTCAGTATGGATAACAGAAAAAGTATGAAAGAGGTGGCAGAGGCGATAATAATTGCTCATGAAATTAAGAAATGATGTATATAAAATCTATAAAGCCCTTAAAAAACAATATGGTAAACCTGAAGGACAATGGAAACTCTGGTGTAAAAGGCCTAAAACAGAGAAAGAGAAGGAACAGGTTATTATAGAGTCAATTCTTACCCAGAGGGCAAACTGGAAGAATGTATGTTATGCTATCTCAAATCTTAAAGCGGCAGGACTACTTTCCATAAAAAAAATTGCTTCCACTCCAGAAGAAAAAATTCAGACACTTATAAGACCATCCGGATTTTATAAAATCAAGGCAAAGAGATTAAAAGCACTATGTAATTTCATTGAAAATGAATGTGGTGGTGTGGAAAAAGCACAGAAATTATCTGATGATATCCTACGGGAAAAATTGCTTTCACTCAATGGTATAGGAGAAGAAACAGCGGATGATATACTCCTTTATGCCTTTGAAAAGCCATTTTTTGTTATAGACGAATATACAAGACGGCTTGTCAGGAAATTCAATCTGACAGATAATTTTTCATACAGACACCTTCAAGAACTTTTTGAAAAAGGGCTGGGGAAAAAGGACTACGTACTATATCAGGACTACCACGCACTTATTGTAATAGACGGTAAAGGAGTTAACAATAGATGATAAGAAGAGGAATTGCCACATTTACACTGGATACGGGGAAGTGCCCCAGATGGCTCTTTGAAAGAATGGTGAAACTTGGGATGAGTATGGTTGATGTTATCGTTGAGGAGTATGGGCCAGATGAATTTATAGAAAGGGTTTCAGACCCTGTGTGGTTTCAGTCATTAGGGACTGTTCTTGCGTTTGACTGGAACGCATCAGGACTTACCACAATACTCACCGCTGCACTGAAAGAGAGTATCAGGGGCAGGGAGAAAGAACTTGGTATCTTTATATGCGGTGGGAAAGGTAAAACATCCCTTAAAACACCTGATGAGATACAGAGATGGGGAGAGCATACCTCACTTCCAGAGGAAAGTGTAAATAACCTTGTTTATAACTCAAAGATGGCAGCAAAAATAGATAATTCCCTTGTTCAGGATGGATACAACATATACCACCATACATTCTTCTTCTCCAGAAACGGTGTCTGGACAGTAGTCCAGCAGGGAATGAATACAGAAAACTCCACAGCCAGAAGATACCACTGGTTCTCAAAAAATATAAAGGATATTGTGTGTGAGCCACACTCAGGCATATCAGCACAGATAAAGGTTCCCTGTCTAAATATGACTGCAAAAGAGAGTGAAGAAAACAGAAAGACATCCACAGAGATTGCCACCACTTCCTACATTGAACTGATAAGGGACTTACAGATACTCAGGAAACACTCAAGTAATCTATCAAAAATGGTCGCTGTTAAGGCAGGAGAGGATGAGACAATATTTTTGGAACTCAAAAATACAGAGTTTAAGACACATCCTGTTCTGAATGAAGAATTTTTATACAACAGATATCTTGAGAAGATTTTATGGACTGTTTACCAGAAGAGACCAGAAAATTATGAAAGATTAGTATCTATAGCAGGTGTTGGACCAAAAACGGTAAGGGCATTAAGTTTGGTGGCAGAGGTGATATATGGAGCACCTGCATCTTACAGAGACCCTGCAAGATACTCCTTCGCTCATGGCGGTAAAGATGGCACCCCCTACCCTGTTGATAGAAACACATATGATAGAACAATTCTCTTCTTCAGAGAAGTTGTAAGGAAGATGAAGATATCGCCCGTAGAAAAAGAAAAACTTCTCAAGAAATTGTATTAGTTTTTAACCCGGCAAAAATAAATTTGACATCGTTGTTTTTTTAAACTCAAATATCCTGTTAAAATAAGGGAAATACTTATTGAAATAGAAGTAAAGAGGGAGAAGTTTCTGGTTTATGATGAGAAAGAGCGACCTGTGATGCCCTGTTTTGCCACCTATATATCAAAAGACAAGCCAATTTTAATTCACAGGTATTCCAGAGAGGACTACTCTGACGGGTATGATGACTTCGTGGATATATTCAGTTATGACAACGGGAGAACATGGACAGAACCTGTTCCACTTGGTTGTGATAAAGGTGAACCGATAGAGTCCAGTTCCACAGGTTCAATATTATTCAGCTCAATAAAGGATGGGAAGGTCTACTGGATAGGGAATTTGTGTATAGATGGCGTTAGAGCCAATGGTAACTGGCCAAGAACACCACTTATTATTGCGGAGATAGATGAGGAAAACTTTGTGATTAAGAGGGATAGCATAAGAGTAATAGACAGGCGGCAACCTGGTGAGCCACCGGAGTTACAACTTTCAAATTTCAGGATATATCAGGACAGGGAAAATGGGGATATTGTATTGTTTCTGACAAGGTATGCTGAAAGGGGTCATGAGAATAACAGGTGGATGCTTGCTGATTATTACAGATACAGAATAAAAATAAAAAACGGATAATATATGGTGATAGACATCCACGGACACATAGGCAGAATAGTAGAGGACAGAAAGGAATTTATAGATGTGGCAAACCTCATATCAAAGATGGACAGGTGGGGTATAGATATTACCTGTGTACTTCCTTTAAGTGAAAACCCTGAAGGTGGATACCTTGAATGTGATACAGAGGATGTTATTAAATCCTGCACTGAATATCCTGATAGATTAATCCCGTTCTGCCTTATAGACCCGCGTTATAAAAACAGTCCTGTAACAGATTTCAAGCCACTATTGAAGGAATATAAAGACAGGGGCTGCAAAGGAATTGGAGAACTTCTTCCTAAAATGGACTTTGACGATGAAAGGTGTATAAACCTTTACAGACAGGCGGCGGAGTTTGGTTTTCCTGTCTTATTTGATATGGCGGATAGTGAATACGGTTATGGTTTAAGGGATGGTTATGGACTGCCTAAATTGGAAAATGCTCTCAAGTTGTGTCCTGACACCGTATTTATAGGACACGGTCCTACATTCTGGGCAGAGATAGCAAAGGAAGTTCCGAGTGATAAAAGGACTGGTTATCCATCAGGGCATATAAAGGAGGAAGGTGCGGTCTTACAACTGATGAGGAAATACAAGAATCTGTGGGTGGACATATCAGCACATAGTGGATATAACGCCCTTACAAGGGATATATCATTTACTGTCAGATTTATCAATGAATTTCAGGATAGAATTCTTTTCGGGACGGATTCCTGCCTCAGAAGTGATATTGACAGGGTGTATCCCAATGTTGCATTTATGAAGAAACTCAGAGAAGAAAAACTGGTTTCTGAAGAGGTGATAGAGAAAATAGAGTATAAAAACTGCGTTAGATTGTTAGGCCTGCCTATCTCTTAAAACATCTTTCAAATTATACAATCCGGTTTTTCCCTGGTTTTAACTTAACATTCCAGATACGGTGTGATTTACCGAAAGAAGGACTGAGAAGGTGTATGGTTATCTCCCTTTCTTCTTCACGGCAGTTTTCAATAACAAGTTCTTTCACCAGAATGGGTGATGGAATTATTTTTCCCAAAATTACTCTACGGTTACGGATTTGGCAAGATTTCTGGGTTTGTCTACATCACAACCACGCTTTCTGGCAGTAAAGTATGCTAAAAGTTGAAGGGGGATAACTGTAAGAACTGGTTTGAGATATTCATCCTTTACCAGTGGAATATGTATAATCTCATCTGATATCTTTTTAATTTCTTCATTTATAAAGTCCGTAACAGTTATTATATAACCACCCCTTGCCTTCACCTCTTCCATATTGTGTAAAATCTTTGTATAAAATCTATCCTTCACAAGAGAGAATACCACAGGCATATCTTCATCAATAAGTGCTATGGGTCCGTGTTTCATCTCTGCGGCAGGATAACCTTCTGCGTGGATGTAACTTACCTCTTTCATCTTCAACGCACCCTCAAGAGCAACAGGAAATTGCATACCACGGCCTAAAAAGAGTGCATTTGTTCTGTCTTTAAGTTTATCTCCAAGAATCTCTATCCTGTCTGCTATCTCAAGTACCTTTATTACTTTTTCAATAATACCGTTTATCTCTTCTGTTTTCTTTTTGAATGCGGAGATGTCCATCACCTTTCTTTTACAGGCAAGGAGAAGCGTCAGAAAGTATAATGCAACCAGTTGTGCAGTAAATGTTTTAGTGGCAGCAACACCTACTTCAGGACCTGCTGATGTGTAGAGGACATAATCACTTTCTCTTGTAAGTGAACTGTTATAAACATTGCATATGGAGAGAACCCTTGCTTTATTTCTTACATCCTTTATCGCTCCAAGTGTATCTGCTGTCTCACCTGATTGTGAGATTGCTACGACAATATCATTATCCAAAATCACAGGATTCCTGTACCTGAACTCAGAAGCGTATTCTACCTCTACGGGAATTCTCACAATATCTTCTAAAAAATATTCACCTATAAGACCTGCATGCCAGCTACTTCCACAGGCAACGATAATAATTCTCTCGGGTATCTCTACCTCTTTTATATAATCTGATAATCTTTCATAAAGGGATAGCCAGGTCCGTTCAATGACTTCCGGCTGTTCCATAATCTCTTTCTCCATATATGTCTCATATCCCTCAGAGATTGCGCTATGGTAGAACATCTCAACATTAACATATTTCTTTTCTTTACTTTTACCACCAAAATAGTCAAAAAATTTCAATGTTTCATCCAGAACAAACATCTCTCCATCTTCTAAAAACATTACCGTATCAGTATATTTTGTAATAGAATTTATATCCGATGAAACAAAAAAAACGTCACTATCTTTCCCTACCACCAGAGGAGAGCCGTTCCTGGCTCCTATAATTTTGTTCTCCCCTTTTTTTATTACAAGAAGTGCAAAACTTCCATCAAGTTGTTGAAAGGACTTCATCACCGCTTTATCAAATGGAAATTTATTTGTATTTTCTTCAATAAGGTGGGCTATCACTTCTGTGTCTGTCTCTGAAACAAATCTGTGTCCTTTATTTTCAAGTTGTTTTTTCAATCCTGTATAGTTGCTTATAATTCCGTTGTGTACTACCGCTATCTCTCCTCTGCAATCTGTATGTGGATGGGCGTTGGATAAATTCACCCTGCCGTGGGTTGCCCATCTTGTATGTGCGATAACAAAAACTCTTTCCTGGCTATATTCTGGAATTTCCTCTACAAGTTCTTCTATTTTTCCTTTCCCTACTTTCTTTTTAATTTCCAGAGAGTTCTTTTGAAGTAAGGCATATCCAGAGGAATCATAGCCCCTGTATTCAAGAGATTTCAGTCCATCCCTTACAATCTTCTTTATATCTCCTTTTCCAGAAAAACCAAGTATCCCGCACATAAAAATCCTGTCTTTACCTCATCCGTACCTTCTCCCTTTTTTTATTTCCCTCGCCCCTTCGGGCGTAAGTCCGCCAATGTCTCAGTGGCGGAGAGACCTGTCCGCCGTAGGCGGAGGGACAGGGTGAGGGGACTTATTACATCAAAATAAAATTTCAGAGATTAATCCTCATCTCCACTTCACCTGTGATGCAGAACCCGCACTTTTCATAAAAAGCGATATTCTTTGTCTCACAGTTAAGAATTACTTTATAACATCCTTTTTCCTTTGCCTTCTCTATCAAAAATTTAATCATTTCAAGTCCTACACCTTTCTTTCTATGTTTTATATCTGTAATAACATTCTCTATATGCGCATATGGTCTTCCTCCGTGGGAGAGATTTTGCTGTATGAGGAGTGTTGCTGTTCCTAACAGATTACCTTCACTTTCAGCCACGCATAAGCAGTAGTCAGGATCGTTCAGTATATTCTTAAGAATTTCTCTTCCCCTCTCACTTTCTAAATTTTCACCCGGTTTTGGTGGACTTAACTGGGAAAGCAGGTTCACAATTCCTTCAAAATCATCCATCCTTGCATATCTGACTTTAAACTCCATAACAATTCCCTCCTTTCAGTTTAGACCTGAACGACCTGTATTCCACCTTCTTTAAGTTTCTTCAGTGTTTTTAAATGTAAGACCTCTTTACTCTCGTTCGTTATAATTGTGTATCTCTTCTTATTTTTGATATCTATCTTTATCATTCTCATACTTCTTGTCTGATATGTACACTCCCTCCCTATCTTTGAACTGTCTGCAAGTATAATAACCTCTCCTGCCTTTCTTATGATATGCTCTACCTGTTGTACCGTATTTATATCATCTGAACTCAATCCCTTTGTGGATATACCAGGACTTCCTATGACTACCTTTTTTATTCTGGAAAAGTTATAGTGGATATCAACGATACTCAGGTTTTTACGGGAGATTTCTCCCGAAACAATACCAACAAAGTTTTCAAGAAAAAAACTTTCATATTTTTTAAGCCAGAGGTTTAAAACAAATAAATTGTTTGTCCATATCTTCAGCATAAAGTGCTTATCTGACTCTGCAAGATACTCACCTAAAAAGGATACAGTTGTTCCCGCACCCAGAAATATCTCATCTCCGGTATCAATAAACTCCATACATTTTTTAGCAATCTTTTCTTTCTCTATCTGGTTGAACTTCTTTCTCTTTTCAAACGCAAGGAACAGGTCTTTTATATCCATGCAAAATATTTTACAATATGTTTTACAATTTGTCAAGTAAATTTCGTATTTATTACTCCATTTTTATTTCACCTTTACTTTTTCATCCTTTATTTCCCCCTCATACGTCCCTTCTCCTTTTTCTCTATTCCCTCTCCCCCTTGCGGGAGAGGGAAAGGGTGAGGGGGTGCTTTTTTCTCCCTCTCCCCTTGCGGCGTAAGTCCGCCAATGTCTCAGTGGCGGAGAGACCTGTCCGCCGCAGGCGGAGGGTTTGGGTGAGGGGGTCTTTTTTGCTACTTGCCACTTGCCATTTGCTATTTGCCATTTGCCAGAAAGAAGAAAAACTAAGTATAATAAACACTATGAAGAAACTTCTTGTTTTACTCCCTTTGTTTATTATTGTTTCAGTTGTCAGAGCAGGAGAGAAACTCGTTATTATATCCCCTCACTGGGAAGGTGTAAGGATTGAGATTGAAGACGCTTTTAACCAGTGGCATATTAAAAATTACGGTACGCCTGTAGAGATAGAATGGATTGACCAGGGTGGAACATCAGATGACCTGAAGTTTGTGGAGTCCCTTTTTAATAAAACTCCCGATAGTATAGGAATTGACCTTTTCTTTGGTGGTGGTATCAGTCCTTACATAACGCTTAAAGAAAAAGGACTTTTACAGCGGTATAAAATACCTGAAGAACTTTTAAAAAAAGTACCTCCCCGCTGTGCAGGAATTCCTAACTATGATAAGGACTTTTACTGGTATGGTGTTATCTTGAGTGGATTTGGTATTTTATATAACAGGAAAGTCCTTGACTATCTATCACTTCCTTATCCGAAGACCTGGGAATCATTAGGAAATCCGCAGTATTACTCCTGGGTTGGTAATGGGGACCCAAGACACAGTGGAAGTTTACATATGATGTATGAAATAATACTTCAGGCATATGGCTGGGAGAAGGGCTGGGAGGTCATATTTTCAATAGCAGGCAATACAAAGACATTTACAGCGAGTGCATCATCTGTAGCAAAGAATACATCACTGGGAGAGGTGGCTGCTTCCCTGTGTATTGACTCCTATGCCCTTGCACAAATAGAAGTCAATGGTCCTGAAAATATGGGATTTATCCTTCCTGAAAACTTAACAGTTATAAATCCTGATGCAATAGGTATTCTAAAAGGCGCTCCTAATCTAAAAATAGCACAGAGATTTATTAACTATCTTTTGTCTTATGAAGGACAGATAATATGGATGAAGAAAAAAGGGACAGAAGGAGGACCTAAAAAATATTCCCTTAACAGGTTCAGTATAAGGCCTGATATTTATGAAGACCCATCTATAAAAAATACAGAGATTTTTAATCCCTATAAACTCAAAGGAGCCATAAATTATGACTTTGATTTAGCATCAAAGAGGTGGAACTTTATAAACGATATGATAGGAGCACTTGTTATAGACCACCATCAGAAATTGAAAAAAATATGGAGTATAATATCAGAGACAGACAACGAAAACCTGAAAAAACTATTTTTCAGTGTGCCTGTGGAAGAAAAGATGCAAAAATTTTTATGGGAAAACTGGAATAACCCTGTATTTAGGAACCACTATATAAATGAATGGAGCAACTTTTCAAGGGAGAAGTTTCGCTCCATAGAGAACCTGACAAAAATCTATAGATAATATGGAAAAACTTGTTCTTGAAAATATATCAAAAAGATTTGGCAGGACAGAGGTCTTAAAGAATATCTCCCTTTCTGTTGAAAAGGACGAGATATTTTTCATACTCGGACCTTCTGGTTGTGGTAAAACCACACTTTTAAGAATAATAGCCGGATTTGTATCTCCTGATTCAGGACGGATAATACTTAACAACAAAGACATTACCACCACTCCACCTGCAAAAAGAAATATTGGACTTGTCTTTCAAAATTATGCGCTCTGGCCACACCTTTCTGTATGGAAGAATATATCCTATGGACTTGAGGTAAAGAGATATCCGCAGGAGATAATAAAAAAGAAGGTTGAAAGGGTACTTGATATAACAAAACTCTCTCAGTTTAAAGACCTTTTCCCAACGAAACTTTCAGGTGGACAGCAACAGCGGGTTGCGCTGGCAAGGGCGATTGTAAATGAACCTGAAGTGTTGCTTCTTGATGAACCACTGAGCAATCTTGATGCAAAACTGAGAGAGGAGATGCGCTCAGAAATACAGAGGATTCAGAGGGAAACAGGTATAACAATGGTCTATGTTACACATGATAGAAGAGAAGCAATGGCTGCGGGGAAAAGGATTGCAGTGATAAACAATGGGAAGATTTTAGAGATTGGCTCTCCTGTGAAACTGTATTCAAATCCCGTAAATAGATTTACAGCGGAGTTTTTAGGTGAGATGAATATATTGAGTGGAAGGGTTGAGAAGATTGTTGACAATTATATTCAGGTGATAACAGATGAGGGATTATTCACTGTGACAAAAAAAGTTGAATTTGAGAAAGACAGAAAAGTGGAGATTGGATTCAGACCTGAAAACATAAACCTTGAAGATGGAGAAAATAAAATAAGCGGAGATGTGAAAGAGATAGAATATTCAGGGGAAACAGCAAGAGTAAAAGTAAGCACATCTAAAGGCAATATATTTTTTGTAAGGGTCTTTCAAAAACAACTAAATAAGATAGAAACAGGGAAAAGGATTTCCTTTTCCATATCACCTGAAGATATCGTTGTATTTACTGAAAAATGAAGATAAAACTTATTTATACATTCTGCCTTGCATTTCTCGGATATTTTATTCTCTATCCAATTGTCCACATCATCCTTAACAGTTTCACTGTTGAAAAGCATATCTCTATCGCTATTTTCAAAACAGCACTTGGAAATTATGTGATAAGAAGGTCTATAATCAACAGTTTTCTGCTCGGAATAGCAGTTGTACTTTCCACCTCTACCATAGGTATTCCACTTGCTTTTTTATTTACGAGATACAGGTTCCCGGGCAGAAATGTTTTTAGGGCATTCTGTTTTCTTCCACTCATAGCAAGTCCCTTTGTGGGTGCTATCGGAATGACACAGATACTTTCAAGGTTTGGAAGTTTGAATATACTCTTGATGAAGGCAGGTATACTGAAACACCCTGTTTCGTGGCTTGGTTCAGGACTGCTGGGAATTTTTATACTTGAGACACTCCACCTATATCCCATAATGTTTTTGAATATATCTGCATCACTCAATAACTTTGATATAGCAAGTGAAGAGGCATCTTATAACCTCGGTGCATCTTTTTCACAGACATTCCGCAGAATTATTTTTCCACTCATTCTTCCCGGTTATTTTGCTGCTGCATCCATAATCTTCATATGGACTCTCACAGACCTCGGAACACCCCTTGTGTTTGAATACAGGGAACTTCTGGCAGTACAGATATTCAACAGCATAAAAGATATTAACCTCAATCCACAGGGCTATACTCTCGTATTTCTTGTTATATTAATAACCATCCTTCTTTTTACACTGACAAAAAGATATATAACCAGACATCCCTACACAACAGAAAGAACACCTGCAGGTTTTACTGAGAGAACACTGAGAGGTAAAAATCTCTTTTCAGTTTATATCCTTCTTTTAATTCTCCTCAGTTTCAGTTTATTGCCACATATAAGTATTATCCTCTGCTCCGTCTCTAAAAAGTGGTTTTTCACTGTACTGCCTTCTGAATACACAGGGGAGTTTTATCACACGGTCTTTACACACCAACTCACAAAGACGGGTATCTTTAACAGTTTATTTTTAAGTGGACTGAGTACAATTGTGGATATTTTTATGGGTTTTACCATCGGTTTTATTTTAGCAAGGACAAAGATAAAAGGGAAAAATCTTCTTGATGTTCTGGCGATGCTTCCTCTTGCAATACCAGGTATAGTGATGGCATTCGGCTACTTTACCCTTTTCCTTAACACTTTTCTTGACCCGAGAAACAACCCTTATATCCTTCTTATAGTAAGTTATAGTATCAGACGGCTGCCGTATCTTGTCCGTAGCACATATTCTTCATTTCAACAGTTAAACGAGTCAGTTGAAGAGGCATCTTACTCTCTCGGTGCGGATACATTAACAACTTTCAGGAAAATAACACTTCCACTTGTAAGTCCGGGGCTTTTTGCAGGAGGGATACTTGCATTTTCGTTCTCTGTAATGGAGGTAAGCAGCAGTATAATACTTGCCGTAAGAGAAAAACACTATCCCATAGCAAAGGTTATATATACACTTGCAGGCAGGGTTACAGATGGACCTTATGTTGCCTGTGCACTGGGAGTGCTCGGAATGGCTCTCGTCGGTCTTTCTTACTACATCTCATCACGACTTGTTGCTAAAAGGATAGGAGAATTCTTCCGTATCGGCTAATCCTTTTTTACCTTTTTCTTCATCCTTCTCATCTCAGGTGTTATTATCATCTTCCTGCCCGACGTCTGAAGCGCCCTTTTATTATCAAACTCAAACATTACAGGAAGCCGTTTCTCCACAGGAAGTATATCAAACTTCTTATGTGGCTCAATCTGATACCAGTAGGCAGTTGAGGAGTAGTCATTGGCAGTTTGGTTTCCATGTCCATGTTCAATAGTTACCTTTATGGACTTTTTGAAATGCACTGGATTGGTCAGGTGAAAGACATAGGATGTCTGGTATCCTCCATGCATCTTACCATCGTATAGACCGTGTCCACATATTGTTTTGCCTTCAAAGATGGAAGAGCCATTAAATAAAAAGGCATTATCCTGCATACCCCACGCCTGATTAAAATAATCCTCACTGCCTGTTCCATGAAGGTCAGGAGGCCACTTATACCCATCCACCCATATCATATCATCACCTTCGCCCCACCAGGTTCCGTGAAAGTTTGTTACAGAAAGGTTACACCCTATATAATGTCCTTTTCCTTCTGCTTCAAGAATTACATAGTTGTTGTTGTAAGCAATCTTACCTTTATTTACTACATTTGCTTCTGGAGTATTTACCCTTATTTCAGGTCCCCAGCCAGGAGTTGGATTTTCTCTTCTCCACTGACCGTGTAAATAGGCTATATCATCTTCAAACTGTTTATTATAAAGTTCATAGTCAATGTAAAAGTATTGGTTATGGTCTTCTTTCCCTTCGTTGGTAAGTTCTATTTTTGCATGTCTGCGGAAAGGCATTTGAAGGTAGCAATTTAAGGCACAGCCAGCACCAAACTGATAGGGTAGTGCAGTTGAAGCGGTGAAGGGTAAACTGCAGAAAGAATTAACCAGAGAGTGCCCTAAACAGAAGAAATCACCCAATGGTACATTAATACTGGGGTTTCTCTCCCCATCCCAGTAGATTTTCAACACAATCTCTCTATAAAGAAATGGTCTTCCTCCCTGGGTCATCCATATATGGGTGATACATCCCGGCCCATCTATTTCTGCAAGAATTTTTGTCTCTCCTGGTTTAATCTTCCAGGAATCATAGTTTCTACCACTTACATCATAACTTGATACTCTCTTTGTTACTGCATCCTTTATCCTGCACAGCCCTTCTAATATTCCCTTTTCCATTTATTCCCCCTTTATAAAAATTTTTTTACCATCTCTTTTACATATCTTCCTATTGCAACTGAACTGGTAAGTCCCGGAGATTCTATTCCTGTAAGATTTATGAAACCGGGGGTTTCTTCCTTTATCACAAAGTCCTTAAACCCATCTTCCGGTCCCTGAAGTTTCGCCCTTATACCATACATCTCAGGAGAAAAATCATCTTCTCTTACTTCAGGCAGATACCTTTTAACCTCACTGTAAAAAAATCCCTTTTTCCCTTCATCTACCTTATAATATCCGGCACCTTTTTCATCAGGATATGGTTGCTCTTTTTTCTCCACATATTCTATATCAGGACCTGCGCGCAGTCCACCACCAATTTTTGGTGTTAGATGAATTCCCAGAGAGGTTCTTCCAGGAACAGGATACAGCAGTATATCAACTGGAAAGTTTCGGTTTATAGAAAAATAGTCGCCTTTTGCCCAGTAAATATTGTAGTTTATTCCAAGCATCTCTGCAATTCTGTCCGCAAACAACCCTGCACAGTTAACAAGAATTCTTGTGGAATATCTCTCCCCTTCTTCAGTGAAGACAAGATAGCCATCTCCTCCCTTCTCAATCCTCACAACCTTTTCTTTAAAACCAGCCATACCATCTGCATTTATAAATCTGTGATAGAGAAAATCCATAAAGTTATGGACATTAAAAATTCCTGTTGTCCCTGTGTATAAACCTGCCTTACATACTACCTGAGGAGCCATCCTCCTTACATCTTCTGCATCAAGCATTTTTATTTCATCCACTCCATTGGCAATCCCTGTATTATAAAGTTCTTCAAGTGTTTTTATCTCTTCAGTTTCAACAGCAAGGGTTATCTTACCTGTTTTTTTATAGATAAGGTTATATTTCTCGCATATTTCATATATCAACCTGTTTCCCTCAACACACATTCTTGCCTTCAGTGAACCCGGTGGATAGTGAATCCCACTGTGTATAACCTCACTGTTTCTTGAACTCGTTTCAAGACCGTATCTTGAATTCTTCTCAAGCAGTCCTGTGGTATATAATGCCTCAGCCAGTTCTCTTGCCACAGCAAGTCCAACCACACCTGCCCCTATAACTAAAACATCAAAGTCATATTCCATAGTAAATTAAAAAAGGCAAAAGTAATAAGTCAAAAGTTAAAACTATTTTTTATAGTTCACTGGTAATTATAACTACCAAGTAAGAATAATACCTACTTCTTCTTTCTAACAGTGTTCCCTAAAACACATCAATACTGCTTTTTATTGTATCATAAAAATTTTACTTGACAGATGGTAGCACGAATATTAAAATAGTAGCACCAATAGAATTTTAACAATACAAAAAAGGAGGTATATGCGACGTGGTATCAGGAAAAGAGGCTTCACCCTGATTGAGTTACTCGTCGTGGTGGCTATAATAGCCATCCTGGCGGGTATGCTGCTGCCGGCACTCTCTCAGGCAAGAGAAAAGGCAAGACAGAGTGTCTGTATGAATAACCTTAAACAGATGGGAATTGCATTTGAGATGTATAAGATGGACTATGATACAAGGTATCCAGACAATCCTGAATGGAAGTCAAAACTCTGGAAGTATGTCTCTGATGATATGCGTAACAAAATATGTTACTGTCCCAGCAGGCATGGAAAGACGATATCATATGCAAACTGGTATTATGGACAGGGATATAATATCGGCTCCATACCTGCCGGTACCATACCTGGGTTTGTTGGCAGAAAAGAAGGACAGATAAGGAATATATCAAATAAGATTTTAGTCGTGGAATGGGGAAGACCTTCTGACGGACAGGGTGGATGCAATGCAGGGCCTCCTTATAAAAATGATACAGAACTCAGTCCAGCCGGTATACTGGGTGGTGGGGCAACATCTTTCTGGGCCGTTTGCAGGGTTCATTCAGGTGGAAGCAATGTACTTTTTGGTGATGGCAGGGTGAAATGGATGAAACCTGAGGAATACCACAGCAACGCAGATGGTACCGGGGCTCAGGGGACTGTTATAGCACCTGACTGGAGAAAATACTGGGATACATCGTATTAAAAGGCAAAAGTAATAAGTTAAAAGTAATAAGTCAAAACTAATAACTAATAAGTTAAAAGGCAAAAGTAAAAAGTTAAAACTGAAAAACATCTTTTTAAGAAGGCAAAAGTAATAAGTAAGGCAAAAGTGAAAACTGAAAGATGAGAAAGATTTATATACTTCTGGGGTTTCTTGTAATAACAGTAAGGACAGTTCTTTGTCAGGAGATTATCACCACAACAAGCGTTCTTTCCTCTGCTGTGAAGGAAATTGTAAAAGACAAATTTATAGTAGAAACTCTTGTCCCATCAGGATACTGTCCGGGACATTTTGATATTAAAGGTAGCCATCTTGCCAGTATAGAAAAAAGCGGACTCCTTTTTGCCCAGGGATTTGAACCATACCTTGAGCAGATAAAAAACTCTATCAAAAATAAGAACTTTTCACCTGTATTTATAAAAACAGAAGGGACATGGTTTTCTAATGAAAACCAGCAGAAAATATATATTGCAATTACAGAGGTACTTTCAGAAAAATTCCCACGATACAGGAGTTTTTTTGAATCTAACTGCAGAAAAACACTGAGAGAGATAGAAAATACTGACAGAACGATAAAAAATATGGTAAAAAAACAGCAACTTACAGGCAAGCCCGTAATTTGCAATGGGCATCTCAAAGATATGCTGGAATATATTGGATTTAAGGTCGTTGTAACCTATGGTAGAAAAGAAGAGATAACACCTGCTGATATAAAAAATCTTATAAATACCGGCGTAAAAGAAAATGTTATACTTGTGATTGACAACCTTCAGGCAGGACCCGACACAGGAAAGGTAATAGCGGATGAGTTGAAAGTTCCTCATATTACCATCTCAAATTTCCCTGAAGGAATCCCTGAAACACCAACGCTGAGAGAGACTCTTTACAAAAATACGGAAAGGATAATAAAAGCATATGGAGAAGGTAAAAATCAGGTTAGATAATATATCGGTTGGTTATCTATCTGAAACGATTATAAAAGGTCTATCTCTGGAAATAAAAGAAGGGGAATTTACCGGCATATTCGGACCTAATGGTGCAGGAAAAACAACGCTTCTCTGTGCCATAAACGGTCTTGCAATGCTGAAAAAAGGGAAGGTTTTTATAGATGGTGTGGAGTTTAATATATTCAATGAGAATGCACTGAGGCGAACCATCGGCTATGTACCTCAACACTTTGATATTGACCCTAAACTTCCTATCATTGTAGAAGAAGTTGTATTGATGGGCACGTATGGAAAAATAGGAATTCTAAAATTCCCGGCAAAAAAAGAAAAAGAATTACTAAAAGAGGTCTCCTCTTTGCTTGACATACAGTACCTACTTAAAAAACCCTTTGGACAACTATCAGGTGGAGAAAGAAAAAGAGTATTGATAGCACGGGCTTTAATTAAAGAACCGAAGATAATGCTTCTTGACGAGATATTTGCCTGGCTTGATATGAAGATGATGGAAAAGGTTATTGACATAATTGGAGAAATTCACAGAAAAAGGAACCTCACAACACTTATTGTATCCCACGATATAGATATGATAGAAAAACTCTGTTCAAGGGTTATATGGATGGAAGAAGGAAAGATTGTATTTGATGGAAAAAAAGAGAATTTTTTGAAGATGATTGAGACAAAAAAATGGAACTGATACATTTTGTATTCTTCCAGAAGGCACTCATTGCAGCACTCCTTGCAGGTATTGCCTGCGGGATAGCAGGTGTATGGATAGTAACAATGAGAATTTCGTTTATCGGGGTTGCCATATCCCATTCTGCCTTTGCAGGTGCATTACTTGGACTTGTACTCGGTAAACCTGTTATTCCATTTGCTTTTCTCTTCAGTTTCCTCGCCTGTGCTGTTCTTGGTCCACTTTCGGATAAAGGGCAACTACATCCGGATACATCTATAGGCATTATATTTTCTTCCACATTAGGACTTGCCTTCCTCTTTATGGGGATTCTTCCAGAGGCAAAAAGTCAGGCACTTAACCTCCTCTGGGGAAGTATCCTGACAACAGACAGTGTGGATATCATACTCCTCTTAATAACAACAATTTTAATAACAATTACAACAATCCTTTTCTACAAGGAACTGCAATCAGTGATATTCAATAGAGAGATGGCTAAGGCGAGCGGTATAGCTGCCACCATATTCTTCTATATTCTCCTTTTCCTTACAGGGGCAACTATCAGCGCAACACTAAAGGCAGTGGGTGGTCTTCTGGTTTTTGCACTTATTGTTAATCCTGCTGCTTCTGCATATCAGATTACATACAGTATGAAAAAGATGTATATATTATCCTCTCTTTTCGGGATCCTGTCTGGATGGGGAGGACTTTTCCTTGCAGCGAGATTTAACCTTCCAGCAGGTGCGTCCATAGTGATTGTTTCAACAGTTATATTCATATTTTCTGTGCTTTTTTCTCCCAAAAGGATAAGAAATGAAGAGTAAGAAAGAATTTTTTAATAAACTTGCTGATAACTGGGATAAAAGTGATATAGTAAGTCCGGAAAAATATAGAAGGATTATCTTTGAAGCAAAAATTATGAAAGGTCAGAATATACTGGATGTTGGTACAGGGACGGGTGTCCTTATTCCTTATATCCTTGAGGTGGAAAGAGAAACAAATATCTTTGCCATTGATTTTGCAGAAAGGATGATAGAGAAATTAAAAGAAAAGAACTTCCCTGTTAATGTCAGACCATTTGTTATGAATATAAGAGACACAATCTTTGAGGATAATTTTTTTGACAGGGTCATTGTAAACTCCTGCTATCCCCACTTTGAAGAAAAGCCATCTGTCTTAAGGGAGATATACCGGATATTGAAAGAAAATGGCTTTTTAATTATCTCCCACCCGACAGGAAGGAGATTTATAAACGAATTACACAAAACGACACATCCCCTTATAGAAAGAGATATACTGCGGGGGATACCTGAATTGAAAAGATTTATAGAAAAGTTCGGCTTCCTATTTGTAAAGGGAATTGATGAAGATGATTTCTTTCTCCTTGTATTTATGAAATCCTCACAAATCTATCGTTGATTTTTAATGGTAAATATAGAATATATATAGTATAATTTTCAACGGAGAGAAAAAATGAAGGTATGGGTAAAAAAGAGTAGAAATTTCAGTGAAGCAAATAGATTTGATATAGAGTATTATTTACATATGACACCAGAACAGCGATTGGAAACAGTTCAGATGTTGAGAGAAATGAAATTCAGATTAAAAGGTGATGAAAATAGAAAAAGATTACGAAGAGTTGTTAAAATTATTAAACAAAAATAGAGTAAAATACTGCATCATAGGTGCCTATGCGGTTGCTTTTTATTCCATTCCGAGATATACAAAAGATATTGACATCCTTGTGGAACCAACGCAGAAAAACGCTAAGAAAATAATAAAAGCACTGACTGAATTTGGATTTGGCTCACTTAAACTTACAGAAAATGACTTCACAGAAAAAGGATACATTATTCAATTAGGATATGAGCCTGTAAGAATTGATATTATCACATCTGTTCCATCTTTAACCTTTACTGAAATCTGGGAGAAACGTAAAAAGGGCATTTTCGGAAAAGTAAAAGTAAATTTTATAGATATAGAACATTTAATAAAAACCAAAAAGGCATCAAGCAGAAAACAGGACAGGGTTGATTTAGAAATTCTAAAGAAAATCTATTCTTCTCACACAAAACCCTTATCTAAGGAAGGGGAAAAGTAGTAGGCCGTAGAGGATTTGGCGCCCCTCGCTCCTACCACGCTCGGGGTCGGCCACCCGCTGAAATTGCTATCGGATGGCTCACCATCTCGCTCATCCGTGCCACACAATGCTCCTTACTCTTCGCATTGGCAACGCAATTTCTGACTTCGCTCCCTTCAAATCCTCTTTCAAAAAAGAAGAAATATATAGTAGGCGCAGATTTAAACCTCTAACCCGTCGCTCGCTTTAAACCACTCTCTCCTTAGGAGGGGATGCTTCCCCCTTCCTGATATAGTCCTCCCCCCAATACGGACTACGCGAGGGAAAATACTTTTCCCTCTTACCTTTTGAAGGTTATCGGTCCAAATCTTATAAATAAAAAATAGGCCGTAGAGGATTTGAACCTCTAACCTTGGCATTAAGAGTGCCCTGCTCTACCGTTGAGCTAACGGCCCGTATCCAAATAATTATACTGATTTTTCAAAAAAATTCAAAGAGACGCAGCAATTTATAAGGATAAAAAGCAGATAAAGCCGGGATACAGCAGAAAAGGCCTGCTTTAGTTTCTGCCCAGTATCTTATCCATTGCAAGAGAGGTATTGTATATTACTGCCTCCGGAAACTGTTTGTAAGGACCTATTTCAGCAGTGAGATAACTATCATATCCGACCTCTTTCAGTGCCTTCATAACCTCCTGCCAGTTCACATCACCTTCAAGTAAATCACAGAAGCCCCCTATATTCCCCACAGATACCTTAAAATCCTTCAGGTGTATCCTTTTTATCTTCTTACCGAGTATCCTTATCCAGTCCTCTGGATAGCCAATAACAAGGATATTTCCAACATCAAAATAGACAGCAGTATATTCACTCCCTATCTCTTCCACAAATCTTTTCATCTCAAGAGGGCTTAATAAAAATTTGTTCCATACATTCTCCACACATATATAAATACCCTTCTCTTCTGCAAGTGGGAGCATCTTTCTTATTGATTCCTGTGCCCTCGTATATGCAATGTCATACATTACCCTTTCTTCCGCACTCCAGAGTGTTCCCACCACACCAGGAACGACTAAAAGAGCATCTGTCCCGAGGATTTTACATATTTCAATACTCTTACTGAGAAGTTCTTCCCCTCTTTTTCTCTTCTCAGGGTTATCACTTGTAAGCGGAAACTGCCAGAACTGACCTGTAAGTAAACTTGCTATTTCAAGTCCCTCATTTAAAACCATATCCTTTATTTTCTCTACATATCCCATTCCCTGCTTTTCCATCTCTTCTGTATAGTTCAGCTCAACTGCTTCAAATCCCGCATTTTTTATAATCTTCAAACCATCTTTTAATCCCCTGTTTCCAATAACCCCTATATTTATACTCTTTTTCATTTTTATTCTCCTGTTTGGATTTTGATAATATAGGTTAACGCTATATTTATAAAAAGTCAAAAGTGTGATAAAATCTGAAAAAGATGGGAATAAAAAGGGGAAAATTATGAAAATCAAAGGAAAGGTAGCAATTATCACCGGGGCAGGTACAGGAATAGGCAGGGCAATTGCGGTGGAATTTGCAAAAAATGGTATCTCTGTTGTCTGCTGTGGAAGGCGGATAGAAAAACTTGATGAAACAGTATCTATTATAAAAGAAAATGGGGGAAGGGCACTTGCTGTTAAGGCAGATATTACGAAATTAGAAGAGGTTAAAAATCTTGTTTCTGAGACATTGAAAACATTCGGCAGCATAGATATTCTGTTCAACAATGCAGGCAGTTTCCAGACAATAGGAGGTCTCTGGGAAATTGATCCGGAACAGTGGTGGAAGGATGTGGAAGTTAATCTTAAAGGTTTGATGTTGTGCTGCTGGGCAGTGCTTCCACATATGATGAAAAAAAACTCTGGAATAATAATAAATATGAATGGTGGTGGAGCAACATTTCCACTGCCAGGCGGTTCGGCTTACGGCTGCTCAAAAGCTGCTGTAATGCGGTTTACAGAAACACTTGCGAAAGAACTTGAACGTGCGGGTTCCAGTATAATTGTTTTTGGAATAGGTCCTGGGCTTGTAAAGACAGAAATGACAGAGTTTCAGGTACTCTCAGAACAGGGACGAAAATGGATTCCCTCCACAAAGGAGTGTTTTGAAAAAGGACAGGTTAACCCTCCTGAACTCTGTGCAAGGACAGCAATAGAGCTCATAAAGATTGCCTGTCCTGAGATCAACGGAAGAAACTTTGGTGCAGGTCAGAATATACAAGAACTTCAGAAACAACTGTCAAAAATAAAGGAGAACGACCTGTACGTTATGAGATTTAAGAAATGATGACCCCTAAAAAAAGAGTTGAAGCGGTTTTACGCGGAGAAAAGGTTGACAGGATACCTTTTACTATTTATGAAAGTAAACTACCCCAGTGCTCTGTGGAAAGGCAATTGAGAAATGAAGGACTCTGTATTGTAAACAGACACTATCCTGTGATGAAGGTATCCTCACCGAATGTGGTTTATGAATCCCATACCTATTTTGAAAATAATGTGGAGTATACGAGACAGACCATTAAAACACCTGCAGGTGATTTATACAGTATCCACAGACCGGCAGGTTTTACTTCCTGGTGCGTATCACATCTTTTCAAAGGGCCTGATGATTACAAAAAGCTTTTATTTATGATAAAGGACCAGCAGTTTGAACCATCCTATGATGAGTTTCTGAAAGCGGAGAAAATGTTCGGGGATGATGTGATACTGCGGGCAGGTATAGGGTCCACTCCACTCCATCAGGTAATGATAAGCTGGATGGGAATTGAAACATTTGCTGTAGAATGGGCGGAAAGAAGGGATGAGATAGAAAAACTCTGTGAAGCGCTTACTGAAAATTTAAGGAAGATAATTCCTATTGTGGCAAAGTCCCCTGCACTTCACGCAAATCTTGGAGGTAATGAAACAGGTGATGTTATGGGAAGGGAAAGGTTTGCTAAATATGTAGTTCCACTTTACAATGAAGCAGGAGAAATTTTCAAAAAACACAGGAAATATCTCGGTGCTCACCTTGACGGGAATAATAAGATCTGGGCAGACCTGGTGGCAAGTTCAGGCCTTAACTATATAGAAGCGTTTTCCCCTGCTCCTGATACGGATATGACAATAGAGGAGGCATTTAATATCTGGAAAGACAAGGTTATCTGGATAAACTTTCCCTCTTCTCTTCATCTTTCCACACTGGAAGAGATTGAAAAGGCAACCCGTGAAATAATAGAGGCATCACTCCCTGATAAACGTCTCATCATAGGCATAACAGAAGATATACCGCAGGATAGATGGCAGAAAACACTGCCTGTGATATTAAAGGTTATAAACGAAATGAAGATTGCCTGAAGTGCGCTTGGTGAGATTTGAACTCACAACCTCTGGCTCCGGAGGCCAACGCTCTATCCAGTTGAGCTACAAGCGCCGTAACATATTTATTTTACCACTTAACTGTCTGAAAATTCAT
>DAONKS010000018.1:0-23081 GCA_035406305.1 bacterium
GGCTCAAAACAAAGTAGCATATTTATACCTAACAGACCCATCCTTGTGTTTCAATCCCTAATAGGTAGGCTCAAAACAATCAATAGAGGAGATTTTATATTCTTTTATCCACGGTTTCAATCCCTAATAGGTAGGCTCAAAACTTAATAAATCCTCCCCGATGTTTTTCTTTGTTTGCAGGTTTCAATCCCTAATAGGTAGGCTCAAAACCCTTTTATTTTACATTTCTTTGTGGATTTTACATCAGTTTCAATCCCTAATAGGTAGGCTCAAAACGAGTAATCAGCAGACAGGATGGGGAAGGGAAAGAGGGTTTCAATCCCTAATAGGTAGGCTCAAAACTCTTCTGAAATTCTTATTGTTTTGTTCCCTATCACAGTTTCAATCCCTAATAGGTAGGCTCAAAACCCATTTTTTTATTATCTTATAAAGAATTCAAATTTTCAAAGAACTTTGATTTTTCCTTTCAATTTTTATTATAAAACTGAAATTTCTTTTGAGTCAACATACTTATTTTCTTATTTTTTTCGTCTATCTCCAAATAATTTTACTTTATTATCCATAGACGAAATTTACCACCAGATAACAAATGGTTCATACTTTTCATCATTTAAAAGATGTTTTTCAATTTTGTAGAGTTCCATTCTAATTAAACTCCTATAAGATACATTTTTACCTAATTTCTTGTGTTTTATTGTTGTTTTCATTCTTTTATCCATTTCTTCAACAAAAATTTTTTTCCCAACTTCATTTAGATAAATCCCACCTAATTCCTCTTCAAAATGTTTTTTTTTAATCATTCCTTTATTTATCACAGTAAAAATTGCTCTATCAACTATTATTGGTTTAAAAATTTCTGCTATATCAAGGTTTAAAGAAAATCTTCTAAAATTGGTTGTATGTAAAAATCCAATTCTTGGGTCAAGATGTGTTTTATATATTTCAGACAAAACATAAGTATAAAGTAAAGAATTTCCATAACTGATTAAGGCATTTATTCTATTCCGAGGAGGTCTTTTTTCTCTTTTCTCAAAATAAAAATTTTCATTTTTGATTATCTTGTTGAAACTTCTATAATATATATCTTTTGCATTTCCCTCAATAGCCATAATTTCTTCAACAGTTGAGAATTTTTCAAGTGATTCTAAAAGGTTCTTTATTTTTGAAATTTCTTCTTCAAGATTTTCTCCTCTGAGATTATAGTATTCAAGAACCTTCAGCATATTTAAAAAAGCACCTTCAACAAATTTTTTAGCAAAATATATCCTTTTTTCAAAATTATTATAATAATCAGCCTGAGTTAAAATTAAAATGCCCGAATTGTAATGTTCTCTTGGATAAAAACTTCCTTCATAAAATCCATAATAATTATAAAAGTGCAAAAGAATTCCCTTTTGAGAAACAAAATCAAGAAGTTTTTTATTTATAGCAACTTCACCAAATATATGTATTTCTTCTGTATTTTCAATAGGAATATATTTTTTCCCACCGGTTGATATTTCAAAACAAAGTGTATCCTGTTTTCTTTTCAATTCACCATTACTGAAAATGTATATAGATTTTTTCATATAATTATGCTTCCCTGTGTTTTGTCTATCCCAATTATCTGTCTATCTGTATATGATTTTATTGGAAAGACATAAAATACAATTATATCTTCTTTCTCATTTATTATTTTTTTCAATTCCTGTTTCATTTTGAAAAATTTTGCCTCACTTATTTCACCTTCAAAAACAGAATTCTGGACCCATGTCAAATATTTTCTTCCAATTTTTAGGACTTTCGCACATCTTTTTTCATTTATATCATAAACCATTATTAAGTACATATTTCAAATAATCCAAACCCTTGGGAATTTTTACCTCCAAGTCCAACATCATAAGCAAAATTTAAAATTTTTTTATCTGTTTCTACCAAATAAGACCCTACCCATCCTTTAATAACATTGCCTTTATAAATAATTATTTTTTCACAATTCTTATCAACCTTATCCGGTTTTATTTTAAAATCAAAATTTATTTCTTTTTTGTAAAAAGAAATAATTTTTTTTCTCAGATTTTCTTTTAATAAAATTTCAAATTCTTTTTCAAAAGGTGAATAATAATAGGTTTTTTTCTTTTCTCCTTTACACAAGGTGCTATACACTGTCATCGGAGAAAGCATCTTTATTTTTGTAATTTCATTTATCTCTGAAGGAAAAGATATAACTGAAATTTCTTTTGCAACAAGAGTATTTTTGTAAATTTTAAACTCATATTTTTTCAAAATATTGTCAGCAAATTGAGATATAAATTCTTTCAGTGGTGAAGAAAGATAAAAAAATATTTTCTTCCCCAAAGATATTTCTTCTTTCAAAAATTTAATTTTTTCTCCAAATATTCTAGAAAAAACAAATAGTTTAAATTTTCTTTTTTCAAATTCAAAGCCCTTATCATGGAGAAAATTAGCAAGTTTTTTGTCTATATTCTTATAAATAAATGATTGAATTAAATAGTTATAATGTATTGGTAATACTATCTCCTTTTCGTTAATAGTTTCAAAATCTATTTTTATCCTCATGCAAAACAAAACTCCTCATATGCACACTTTCTACAAAATTTAATTCTTTTTACTTCTGGTGGTTTTTCAAATTTTAATATTTCTTCTATTTCTTCTTTAGTCTTATTCAATTCCTCTTCAATCTTATCCGTTAAATACACTTCTTTTTTCTTCTTTTCATTAGGAAATAATAATTCTCCTTTTGCTTCAATTCCTAATTTTTTTAAATTTGAGAGATAGAAACAAAGTTGCATTGTAGCACTTTTTTCAAACTTAGAACTTTTCTTAATTTCTCCAACTATAACTTTTCCATTTTTTACCTTCAACACATCCAGTATCATCTCTGCTATTTTTACTCCTCTTTTTTCTCTCTTGTAGCTTTCCTCAGATATAATCCTTCCAATTTCAATAAAAGGGTCTTCTTGATTAGGATGTATTTCTCGCGCCATCAGCCATACCTCTCTTTTACAAATATAATAGTACCAGACAAGAGTACCTGTTACTTTCACCATATCATACTTCCTTTTTTAGTTATATAACCTGTTTCACTATCATAATATTCTACAAGTTTATCTTTTGACACAAAGTAAAATCCGTTAATTTCTGGAGGGATATTAGACATTTCAGAAGATATTGAAACTACATATTGATAGAATTCACTTTTAATTTTATTAAATTCACATTTGCGTTCTAAAATGTTCTTTTGGGTTTGTGTTACAATTTCTTGATATTTATTCCAATATTCACTTGCTTTTTCATTTAACTCAATAAAAATATCTATTTTTTCTTTTTCATTTATAAGTTTAAAGTTTCCAATTTTATCATAATAAAGATGTTGGATACATTCTATATATTCTTTAGAATAATCGTTTGAAATAATATCTTTTAAACGCTTAAAATATGATTCAACATAGGAAAGAAAATTTTCTTCATTTATTTCTTTTTCTTCTTTAATCAGTTTTTTTGTGCAGTCAACAAGAACGGCATCATAAATATATGAATAAAAATTTTTATTGTTTTCATCAATTAATCTAATAATTTCAACTTCTCCTTTTTTCAGTTGCCAATTCCGATTGGCTCTTCCTGCAACCTGATTAATACTATCCATTGGTCCTAAATCCCTAATAATTTTTTCAAAATCAAGGTCTACACCAGCTTCTACTACTTGTGTCGTAATAAGAAACTTTTTTTCAGGAGATTTTTTTATTAGTTGAATTCTTTGTCTCCTTTCATAAGGAACAATATGTGAAGATAAATACAAAACTTCAAATCCTTTATTTATCAATTCTTTTTTAACCAATTTATATAACATTTCAGCAGATTTTATTGTATTTAAAACGACCATCATATTTTTAGAAATGTCTTTTAGTTCCCCAATTAATTTTTCGGCTAATTGATGAATTGTAAATTCTCGGTCTATATTAAATCTTATTTTTGTTCTATTAAGTTTTTGAAAAAAATTTCCTTTGCCTTCTAAAATTTCTGTAGTGAATTCAAAAATTGCAGGTTGTGTAGCTGTTGTTAATATAAAATATGTATTAAAATATTCTGAAAGACTGGTTGAAACTTCTCTAAATAAAAGCCAATACTTATGCGGAAAAGACTGGATTTCATCAAGAATTACAATACTTCCGACTATTTTGTTAAACTTTCTAATAGATTTTTTATTATTTGAAAAAAGTGTGTGAAAAAATTGAACAAATGTGGTAATAATTATTTCTGAATCCCATCCTTCAATAAGAATTTCGCTCTCATCTACATCATATTCATTTTCATAAGTTTTATAAGAATAATCAGACAAGTGATGATGAACCAACAAAATATCAGAAGTCGGTTTTTTCTTTGAAAATACTTCAAAAACTTCTTCCATAACTTTTGCATTTTGGTCTATAATACTTAGAAATGGAAGACAATATATAATGCGAGGGCTATATCCCAATTCATTTTTTATTCTTTCCCTTAATTTAATTGCAAATGATACGGCTGATAATGTTTTCCCTCCACCTGTAGGTGCAGTAAAGGACATAATTCTATCCTTATTTAAATTTATTTTAGGCACTTGTCTTACCACTTGTAGATAAATTTCGTTTCTCAATTTATCTATATCATTCTTGGGGTTATCAAAATTCATTTCTGTACGATAATTGTCTATTAAATCAGAATTAATACATGTTCTTTCCAAAATTCGATTTAAAACTGTTTCATGTTTATCCGCATCTAATAAAATTGAGTAAATGAGTTGAAGTATAAGAGAGGGTAAAGAACCCCTTTCTTTATCTAACCATTTTGATAATTTAAATTTTCTTAAAGACCATGACTCTAATGTTTTCAGTTTGTCAAAAACATATTCAAAATGAGGCAGAAATTTTAAGTAATCAGAACAAAGGTTATCTACCTGCTTTTTTAATATTTCTTCGTCTTCTAAACTTAAATCGTCCAAAATAGAAATAAGGTTTGTATGATGTCTTCTAACAACAATAAAAGATGATATCAGTAAAAAATCTTTCCAATCATTTTCAATCCCATTCTCCTTTAGATATTTTTCAACTGCATAATATGTAGCAATAGCAGATAAAAGACTATGTTTAGTTTCTTTCTGATTTTTCAATTTATTTTTTTTATCTAAACTACTTTCTACAAGATAATCCTGAAAAAATTTTGTTGCCTTTCCGAAATCGTGATAAACACCAATCAAATAACAAACTTCTTTTAAAATATCTTTCTTTAAATCAGGCACATTAAACTGAATAGTATTAACTACAGACCTCATTATATTTCCAGTATTTTTAAGATGTTCTCTTAAAGGCTTTTCTGGATGGGCATAGAGATTTTTACAAAATATCGATAATTTCTCCATTTTTTAACTTCAAAAAATTTCTATTGTAAGCCTTTATTGACTGTCCAGTTGCTTCAAATAATACTTCTTTATATTCAGTTACTATTCTCCCTTTTAACATTTCAATGGGAATTTTTTCTTTAAAATATCTCTTCCCACTTTCAAATTCTACTTTAACATCTTTATCAATAGAAATAACGCTATGGACATAATTACAATTACTCACAATCTCATCAAATTCTGTTTCTTTAACAAATTGGTAATTGGCGATTAACTCAGATATGCCCAGATATGGCGTATATACACACTTATGGCTTTCCAATAATTCTTTAAGACGATTATAAATTTCCGAATCAGTATGAGAGAAATATATTCTGAACTTGGGGTCCTTTAAAAATTCAAAAATCATTTGAGTCCTTGGTTCATGAGAACTTCTTTTTACAGGTATCCAATATCCATCTTTTGTATTAATAAGATTTATTGACAATCTAACCTTTTTTACTGGATTTAAAATCCTTATAGCAATTTTTGCTTGGTCTTTTATCATTTCTTCTAAGTAATCTTCTTTGCTATACCCTAAAATGGCTCCAATCAGTCCAATAACAGCAGTTCTTGGAGGAAGGGAAAAAGTTAATGGTGAAGAGGTGGTATAATATTTTTTGAAATGAGCATAATCTCCCCAAACATCAAAAATCAAATATCTCTTAAAGTTCATCGTTAAACCTCATTAACAATTTTTAATAGGTCTTCAAATTTATTTTTTCAAATTCTACACCATCGACAAGAGTATCTATTTCCATAGGATTTCCATCTTTGACAATTTGTAAATCATCGTCTTTTAAATATCTTACTTTTAGTATTTTGTTTTTATTTTTTTCAAGTACTTTAGCAAGTTCTGTAAGATCAAGTCTAATTTCTGCAATCTCTCTCAATTCTTCGTCTTTTTTATTTGATATAAGTTTGATTTTCTTATCAAGGTCGCCAATATGGTAATTGTTTTCTTTATATACCACTTGAAGCAATAATCTTGGCATTTGACCCACCTTAGAACGAGTTATAAGATTTTTTGTCCCATTCCACATGCCCTCAATCAAAAGTTCGACATCTTCATTTGTTAAACCTGTATCTTTTGCAGCATTTTCATTTATAATACCATAGAAGCAAATTAAGGAATATGGAAGAATGTATTCCTCTCTAAAAGTCTTTTGTTCTGAGTTTTTACCTGAAGCAAACGCACCTGTCCCTCTTATAAAAATTGGTTCACCAACTTTATGCAAAGATCGTCCAATTTTAAATTGAACAGGTCCAGTATAAGTAATTGAGCTCTTATTTTTATTATCCCATTCTACTGGAAGAGTAACCCCAAATAATCTAACATCAATACACATTTTTTTAATATTTGTATCTATAATTTTTTTCATCTCTTGAAGTAATTTAGAGGGCTCAATATCCTTTTTCTGACTATTTATCTGACTTTTTATCTGTTTTTCTATATCATCTTTAGAAATCTTATTACCAGAAATATCAAACAAAAAGTCTTCTGCACGTAACTTTGCATCTTGGATTTTTCCAGGTTCATATTCGATTTCTCTTACAAATATTTCTTGGTTCCTATGTTTATAAAGATAATCCCTTATTGTTCTTTTTAATCTCACATCAGTAACAATATTAATTCCAGTGTCTTCATCAATTCTTGGCCTATTTTCTTCAACATCTCCGTTTGGATTTGCATTCCTTACATCATAAATAAACACAATTTCTGACCTGTTTTTAATTATTTCACTCATTTTCTACCTCCTCTTTTATTTTTAAATAATTTGAAATTTCATCAGATAAATTCATACCAAGAACAAAATAAAAATTAAGCTCATCTGTATTTATCTTCCAGTTTTTTCCACTTTCAATAAAATATAAAGAAATTAAACTTTCTAAATCCCTATAATAATTTTTATTTTTTTTATACTCTTCCAATTTGTTCTGAATCTGGGGAAATAGCCGTTTAAAGTCTTCTTCTTTCATTTTTAAATTTTTTAAATGTTTTCTAAAAGGCGTTGACCCTCTATCCTTAAATTGAATTTTCAACAATTCCTGAGTTAAAACACCAAGTAAAAAAACTGTTTTATGGGAAGGTGTATAAAATATATCTGGGAACTTATTAAAAAATTCCTCTATTTTTTCTTTCAATTCATTCATAATTTTGCCTCCTTTTTGTTCATAATTTTCTTCAAATAAAACGCCTAATCTTTTAAAAAACAAAAAAGATAAAAACGCTTCCAATACCTCTTGTTTCATATAACTTTCACGAATTCTCTCCATAAACCAAGAAAATAATAAGTCAGAATTAAATTTAACTTTTTTAAATGTCTTATCAACAATTTCTAAAAAACTATTGATAGAAGGGACAAACTTTCTAAATACATCAAAAGTAAATTCAATATTCATATATTTATTCTTTCCTACTTTTACATTTTTAAAGATTTCAAAAGATTCTACCTCTCTTTTAGTTTTATAAATAGTGCTAATCCTTGAAGGAAGAACATCCTCAATAAGACAAGTTATTTCAAATTTCTCTTTTTTTACTTTGAAAAATAAAAAGTTATAGGTTAATATATCCTTCAAATTCCCAACAAGCACTTCAAGAATCTCTTTTTCATCATTACTTATCCTTTTTATTGATTCAAAATCAGGGACATTTTTTTCAGGATTTAAAGTACATTTAAAGAAAGTTTTTACAATATCTTTCTTTTCTTCCTCTAAACCAAAAATAAATTTGGGTATAAGATAATATTGCTGTCCACCCATTTTATATTTTAAAAATTCATCCATAAATTTTTTCCCTTCTTCCAGTTTCAAGGTACACTCAAAACAAACAGGTGCATTTTTCCATGCATTGAATTTATCAAACCCACCTGCAATATATCCAGGTTTATCAAGTGTATAAAATTTGAATACTTTGTTTATTGAATTTCCATATACTTCATCTTTCCTTTCCCCGCACACAGAACATATATGACCTTTTTGAGCAATTTCTCTATAATCTTCTTTAACATTTTCAATAAGAAGAACTCTAAAATCTTCAAAATCTCCTATATATTTAATATCTTCATCTTGTATGATACCTACTGTAAATAGACAACCCTCATTCTTTTTGAGTTGGCTTTTTACCTCCCTATACTTAGTTTCAAGGTCTTTTTTGATACTGTCTTTACTCCTTTCAACTGCATTACATAGTGAGTTGATGAACATATTATTAGTAGATTTATATTTTTCTACCCAAGATTCAATCTTATTTTTAAAAAACTTATCTACTTCCGTAATTTTGGAAGAAAGAGTGAAATCAGGACCTTGGGGTGCTTTTTTACGATATAGATATTTTAAAATCTTATCTTTTGAAAAATCTTCTACTCTTATTTCTTTGTAATTAAACTTGATTGTATCTTTTTCAGAAACTTTTTCAAAAACTGCCATTAAAACTTTTGGACAATTGCCATCTTTATTAGGATTTTGAACTACAATCGATAATACAGGAGATCTTGCATTCCCTTGATTTTCATAATTTGACTTGAAATCCCCTAATTCTTTTATTGTTTGAATCATACTTGTAGTAATTATATATTATCTTTTCTTTACTGTCTAAATTTTTAAAAAATATAATTTTTTTTGCTGTTAACATCTATTTCAAAAACCCCCTATGATAGGCTTATTAAATTATACAAAATAATTTTTGTCAGATGTATTGCATCTATCCTCTCTAAGAAGACATACGATAATATTTCCTAAAGCTGGCGATTCAAAATTTTATTTATTTTCGTACAAAATATAGGTTGGTAATAATCCTCTTCCTCTTTTTCAACTAATTCTTATTTTCCGAAGTTCTTTTATGGTTTGTAAAATTTTAACCCAAAAATTTTAAATCATTATTAGATAAATTGAATTTTTTAATTAACTTTAAAAAGAGTTACAAATTTTCTCCTTCTACCCATCCATTTTTCATATTAAATCTTATATAAAAAATCCCTTTTTTCGTAATTTAAAGTCTCTCCTTTTTATCTAACCTTTTTAAACTGTTTAAGCCTATTTTATGTTTCTGCTCCTAGTCATAAAATTACCATAAAATACCAAAAAGTCGAATTTCTTTATTATCATCCCTTATTTGCTCATTATTCATTTCACTCCTATCTCAAAAATAAAACAAGAAATATCATAAAATTTTGCTTCTTTATAAAATTCCTAAGATGCATAATAATACTTTATTTCTGCCTATTCTTTAAAATTTCATAAGTAGCCCAGAAACAAATACCACCTGCTACCACCAACAGAAACTTTTCGAGAGGTTTTCGTTCAGGATTTGTAAGTTCAGCCAGACAACCTATTCCACCTATTGAAAAGCAAGCTACTTTTACATCTTCCGGGTTTAACTGTGCAGGTGGTAGTAGAGCAGGGATATTTGGCTGTTTTATTTCGTCTATATTTTGAGATACTATCGGTACTTGAGGCAAAGTTTGTATTGTAAGGTTCTCGTTTTTCTTTTTGTTTCTTTCTCTTAACTGTCTTCTGGTTATTTCTTCATGACAGTTAGCACACAAGGTTATGGTATAGTCCGGCTGATTTTCTTTATCTGGATGGTGTTCTTCAAGGACTTCAGAATTGGTCTCCCCACATTTCTGACAATACCTCCCTTTAAAGTTTTTGAGAATTTTAGAAATAGTATTCGGACTTGCTCCTGTCTTCCTTCTTATATCTTCGTAGTCGTATCCACTCTTCCTCAATTCAATTATTCTTAATCTTAACTTTTTTAATTCTTTTTCCGTCCTTCTCATTTTTTACCTCCTTGTTTTGTAAAATTCTCTTGACTTGGTTTATAATAAATGGGGATTTGGAAGATAGAAGTGTTTGACAGAGAATATTAAAGGAATTTTTGATTTCTTCCCAGTTTAATGTTCTAAGTGTGTTTATAAGGGTGAGCTTTTTTATTCAATGGGAATCAGCACTCAGAACTGCTTCTACGCACAACAAGAATTGCGGTTCGAAAGAAAAAAATGTAAGATAAAGTAATTGTGATATTAAACTGCCTGCCGAAAAAATGAAGAGAAAAGTTATTGAAATTACAGAAAAAGTTGTTATCTATGAAAATCCAATCCCGAATCTTGTAAGCAGACATGCATACTTTCCAGGTCTTGCAAAAATGCCTTCAGGCGATATTATTGCCTTATTTACAGTAGCAGAGGCATTTGAGTCAATAAATAGTGCTATCTCTATTGCTCGTTCAAAAGATGGAGGCAGAACATGGAAGATGGAAGGGCAGATATTTAAAAATCCGGTATTCAACAGGATGGGACCATCTTCATTCAAACCAACGGTTCTTAAAGATGGAACAGTCATTGTAATAGGGTATGGTTTTCGTCGTGACAATCCTGAGGTTTTGGTAAATCCGGAGACAGGTGGATTGCCTGAAGGGTTGAATTTAATCTCTTTTTCCATGGATGAGGGTAGAACATGGTCTGAACCGGAAAAAATTCCTTTAAGCAGACCCGAAACACTGGAAACTTCAGGGGCATGTATCCAGCTGGCTAATGGAGAGATTATCGCTACAGGGGCTACATTTCCAGTGTGGGATGGAACACGACCTTCCGGCAGGGTGGGTGTACTCTTGCGAAGTAAAGATAACGGCAGATCGTGGGATGACAGAACGCTTTTTTACAGGTCTTCCGATGGTAATGTAATCGCTTATGAAACCCGTTCCTGCCAGATGCAGGATGGCAGGATTGTGGTCATCCTCTGGCTACTTGATGAGGTAAAAGGAAAGAATCTCACAAATCATATAGTGGTATCACAAGATAACGGCTATACGTGGTCAACCCCTTTAGATACAGGGATACCAGGGCAGGCTTCTAATCTACTCCCGCTACAAGACAATTTTCTTTTATCCGTTCACTGTTACAGGGAAGGAGATACCGGGTTATATGTAAATATTGTGGATTTCTCAGATGACAGGTGGAAGGTTATCACTACAGAAAAGATTTGGGGAAATACAGGTGCAAAAAAGATAGGTGGTTTGAAAGATATGGGGAAAAATTTGAAATTCGGACAACCTTCTATTCTGCCTGTCGGAGAAGAAGAATTTCTTGTGGTTCACTGGACAGTAGAAGATTGTCTCGGTAAAATATTCGCCCATCGTATCCGTATAGATTTAGCAAAAGCATTTAAGAGGGTTTCCTAAGAAATTATATTTTTTGCAGGACAGGTTAAAAAGAATATAATGTCAGATGTAGAAATTCTGCTTTTTGAGTTATCGGTCTAACAAAAAGGAGATATATACTGATATGAGAGAAAATAACCCTGTAAGGTTGTCTCTAATATTTTTCTTTATTTCCATATTTCACATCCCTGCTGTGGTAGAAGCTGTGGAATTAACAGGAAATCTTGTAAGGGATGGCGGTATTGAAGAATGGATAACTGTAAAACCAAGTGGAGAGGCAGGAAGCTGGTGGCAACATCTGACCGCACATAAAAATTGTGTATTTACTTCTGATACAGAAGGGAATCTGCTGATGCCCGCAATACTGGCACAGGGCTCAGGAATGAAAGTAATGCAAATGGAAACCGAGGATGTACATAGTGGCAAACACGCCCTGCGGTTAAAAGAAGGTATATATATTCGCGTACCATCGGAAGTAAAAGACGGTGATATTTTTGTTTCCAGATTCTGGATCAAAGGTTCCGGCACAGCAATGATATATCCAACTGTATATGGTGAGGGCAGGGGTGATATTCTTGAAGTAAAGGGTAAACCTGAACCGGGAAAATGGGCATTGATAGAGGAACGTATACAGGCAACAGGTAATAAACTTGATGCAATTGCATTCAGATTAGTTGCAACAGAAGAATCCATTATTGATGATATATTTATTGCACGGGTTATACGACCCGACGAACTTAAACTGGAAGAGGTACCAGCCGACTACCAGGAACGCATTGCATTTGCATGGCAGGTTGATGGCAATATCACACTGGACGGCAAACTGGATGAACCGGGATGGAACAAAGCCGCAGCGTTTAGTGGATTCCGCAGTTATGACCAGCAGATGTTCCTGACCGGTGTACAACCATTATTTCGTATATTATATGATGAACAAAACCTTTACTTCGGTATAGAAATACCCCTGCCTGATGCCCGGCAGATGCTGGATGAACTGAAAAATAATCCTTTACTGGATACTAACGGCCAACCCCGTCCGAAAACAGACACCTATACCAGCCGTGAATCTATTGAACTATTCCTACTTGCACCCGGACGCAGCGGATATCGTCAGTTTGTTGTATCTCTTGATGGATACAGGTATGATGGTTCCGGAATGGATAAAGAATGGAATGGATTGTGGAATTTTGCAATCTCTGTGGTTGATGACAGATGGTTTCTGGAGATGAAAATTCCTGTTCAGGACCTTGGGATAGAAAAAACAGCGCCTGCTGAAGGATGGAGAATTAATCTGTGCTGCAACCAGAAAAGAGGAAGTTCTACATGGGCGGCTGTAGGATATAACTTCCATACGCCTGAGTTATTTGGGAAGTTAATTGTACAGGATTTCAATATATGGAGAAAACAGCAGCCAGAACAGAGAGCACAGAGGAAAGCCAGAATTCTCAATGCTGCCGGGGAGAATGCCCCCTTATACACAGAACGGCTGGAATCCATTGAATTAAGCAACACCCATACGCTGGAAAAAGAAGAAAGTATTCAGGACTGGAAGACCATTACACGGATATATTCACAGATAGATTACATTGGTTATGTATATCGGTCGATAGAAGAGGAACTGAGATATCGGAACTTTTTCAAATAGACAATTTTTTATAACTGGAACAACAACATAAAGGAGCGTCAATGAAAAAAACAAGAGTTTTAAGGAGTGGACTGGCAATCTTTACTTTTATTCTGTTTATTCTTTTTCTTTCTACCACTGCCTTTACAGCAGGTACAGTTAAGGAGTATTCATATACAGTATCTGATGGTTACAGGTACAGTAATGAACGATTTAATAACTATCCCTGTAGTTTATATGGACCACGTATTGAGTGGGCACAACCATTTGCTCTGGGTAAATTAAAACTCCTGATTATTATTCCATGGGGTTCCTGTTATGAAGTCCCTGAATTGTGTTCACGGATACCTGCTGAAGTAAATTTAATAACTACTGCAAGCAGCGGAAAATGGGTTAACCCGGGATCAGGGGAACCGGCATACGAACCGGTCCCTGTAGACGGGGTAGCACTGAATGATACCGCACATCGTTTATTAAGTGCTGGTTATAAATATGATGCTATTATAATAGCAAAGGTGAAGTGGAGTATAATCCCACCTGTTATTCAGGATAAAATACTGGCGAAGGTAAAAGCAGGAACTGCTCTGGTCTGGATTTCTCCGTGGGATGTAAATGATGAACTACAAAAACAGATGGCACTCACCACTGACAGTACACTTTTAGGGATAATTCAATCAAAAGTGCCGTTAGAGATTCTGCCACTTGATGTGGACTTTGAACAGACGGCTCCCAAGTCATACTTTCCCCGACGCATAGGTCCTCCAGATATCCGTACAGGTAAACTCGGAGGTGGAAGAATCGTATGGCTGGATTATAAGGACAGGGCGGTAAAACATGAATCTCTCACTGTCGCTAACGTAACACCATGGTTATACTACGCAGAAGGCGCTTTAACTCCGTATTTACCTGATGATAATTTATACTACGATTATTATTATTCTATTCTGGGTAAAGTTCTTTACTATGCTGCAGGGAAAACCACTCCAGCACAGTTATCTGCCCGACAACAGGTTGTGAAAATTAAAAGACAGGAACTACCCGGTTCTCCAGTATCTTTCCATCTGACCCTATCCAGTCAGGAAGTTAAAGATTTGTCGCTCATCTATGAATTGAGAGACAGAAATAATTATGTGATTAAAAAGGGAGAGAGAGATAATGTCTCTTTATCTTCTGGACAAACCGTATTTTCACCTCCACTGCCACTCCTTACACAGGGGCTCTATGTGGTAGATATATGGGTATTGCAGAGAGGACTTGTCCTTGACTGGGCATCATCAGGACTTATCGTCACTGATACAAAGTATATAGAAAGTGTTCAGATGGAAAAGGAGTTTTTTGCCCCCAACGACCATATTCGCGGCACTGTAAAATTTGCAGTTGAGCCGGAAAAAAATCTATCGGTATCGGCAGAGTTATGGGATACATATAACCGCCTGGTTGCTGTAAAAAACATAGATAGAGGAGATGGTTTTGATTTTTCTCCCATTGCCTATCCATTATCCCGAACTTACCGAATTGTTGTACAGATAAAAGAAAAAGATTTTGTAGTTGATTCGGCAGAGAAGTGGTTTGGCATCCCATCCAGCAGGGTTGATGACTATCAGTTTATTATGTGGGCGAATGGAATCAAAACACGTTCTGGACGCATAACTATGTATCAATGTAAAAAGTATGGTGTAACAGGGTATTATGATGGATGCCTCTATTATCCTCAACGTGAACAAATATTTGAGTCAGCCGATAATCTGGCACAGAACAATCTACTTGCCAATCCATATTCCATCCATGCAGTACTGCGTATAACCCCTCAAGAACCATTTCATAAAACAGTAAATGGATTGATTGAGTGGTTAAAACGACGTTTAGATGCCTACCGGAAATATGGCACGATGGCTTACAGTACCTGCGAGGAATGTTACATAGATAAGAACCAGGGAGCATGGGAAAATCCTGAAGCACTTAAGGATTATCATAATTACCTTAAAGAACGTTATGGTACCATAGCAAAGTTAAATGATATATGGGGTTCAAACTTCCAGAATTTTGATGAAATACAGTTCATTACATTTATGGAAGCAAAAACCACAGGACAACCCACACGCTGGCTTGAACAGGAACTCCATAGAGTTGAGCGTTTTAACAGTATGTACGAGCTGATTTATCAGGCGATACAAAATGATGACCCGGGAGCACGAATGTCTTTAGATTGTATCGGTGGTATGGATTTTGACTGGCCGAGAATGGCAAAAATCACAAGATGCTATACACAGGCACCTCTGGAATTTTTCAACAAAGATAAGAAAAACCTTGTCGGTACATTTATCGGTTATTATTTTGGGGCTATGGATGAGTGGACAATGCGAATTACACCATGGCAGTATCTCTTTCAGGGAGGTACACATATCCACTGGTGGCCTGTCAGTTATGCCTTCACTGCCGACAGGAGTGAACCTATGCTATGTTTCAAACAGGCAGCAGAGGAATGTCGTGAACTGGAAGGTGGTACAGGGAAATTATTAATTTCCAGCAAGAAACGGGTTGACCCCATCTTATTGTTATGGTCCAATAATTCCTACTACGCCAGTACTGTGTATCCGGGTGAGATAAGATGGGAAAATGCACGTGCTTCCTTTGAAAATATGTTGCGTCATACAGGTCTTGACTATCAGGCTGTAGGAGAGGATTTTATTGAAACATCTCTTTCTTATGGAGAAAATCAGCGTGTACTTATACTCCCGGCATGTCAATCAATTTCACGTCGTGGTGTAGAAAAAATAAAAGAGTTTGTTGCAGCAGGGGGACTGGTCATTGCAGATTTTCCCCCTGCTGTGGTAGATGAGTATCTGCGTCCATATGGAGATAAAAAAGCTGACAGCAAAATAGAATTTGAGGTATGCCCGAAGTGTAAAGGAGAGAAAAGAATATATGCTGGGGGAGCAGGAAATGTCCTTCAGACCTGCCCTCTGTGTGGAGGTACCGGACAGGTTGTGAAGGGAGGAACTGTTCCGTCTTCCAGTATGCTGGATGCTCTGTTTGACTTCAATGAACAGGGAGTGAAAAAATTTGGAAAAGGATACGGTTTATACCTCAAGGGTTCTCCAAACCGCCGTGAGGAATGGGGAGCGATACGGAGAATCCTTATAGAAAAAGGAGGAGTCCGCGGAGATATAGAAGTTAATGATATATACGGTAATCTGCGAACAGATGTAAGGTCCTATGTCTTTGACAATGGGAACATACTATTCCTGGGCATTCTGCCAGACAGAACAATAAATAATCCGCCAGGAGAATCAATAACTATCAAACTTGGCAATAAGATGCATGTTTATGATGTGCGTCTTCATAAATATCTCGGGGAAACAGACAGAGTACAGACAGGCATACTTCCATCCGAGGCAAAATTACTGGCATTCTTACCGGCGCGTATAGATTGTTTGAATTTATCACTGTCAAAATATACTGCCAGACCGGGTGATGTGATTGAAGTAAAAGGTTCGCTCGCACCTGCTTCTTTGAAGAGTAGCACAATGGTCGCACGTATTGAAGTTTCACTAAACGGGGAAATTCAGGATGCATATACAAAGAACCTGGATTTCCAGGGAAATTTTACTTATCCTATCCCGCTCGCTCTCAATCAGCAAAGGGGGGAGTACATCGTAAAAGTTATGGAGTTAGTTTCCGGATATACCCAGGAACTTAAATTTAATGTAAAATAGATACTCTAAAAACTTTAAAGCACGGGATGGGTAATTTTTAAAAACTTCAGCAGTTAAATCTCTTAGAAACAGCCCATCTCTTAAAAAAATTTAAACAGTATATACGCAAGGATATATGAGTGAATTAAAACTGGACGCATATATAATGCCTTCCGCCTCTCTGGGTAAAGAAAATCCTTTACCTGCTCTGGATAAATGTCTTCCATATACACTTCAGGATGATTATGACAGAACAAAAAAGAATCATACTTTCAAAACTGTGGTCTTAGAAAATGAGACACTGAAAGCTACATTTCTTATAGAATTTGGTGGAAGGTTATGGTCGCTGTATCACAAAAAGAGGAAAAGGGAACTATTGTATGTCAATCCTGTATTCCAGCCCTGTAATATAGCAATAAGGAATGCATGGTTCAGTGGAGGGGTGGAGTGGAACATTGGAATAACAGGCCATTCAGTTTTCACCTGTTCTCCTGTATTTGCAGCAGTGTTAAAAATGGACGATGGCACTCCTGTCTTCAGAATATATGAGTGGGAAAGAATCCGTATGGTTCCCTTTCAGATAGATTTTTTCCTGCCGGATTATTCAGAATTCCTCTTTGTAAGAGTAAAAATAGTAAATCCCAATGAATTTGAAGTTCCTATGTACTGGTGGTCAAATATAGCAGTACCTGAAGAAGAAACATCCCGTGTTATTGTCCCTGCGGTCTCATGTTACAGGTATACATATAAGGAAGAAAAAGAAATATTCCCTGTCCCTGTGATTAACGGAATAGACCTGTCTTATCCAGCCAATTTTAAAAATGCATCAGATATGTTTTACCTTATTGAACCGGGGAGACAACCCTGGATAACAATAATAGACAGAGAAGGAGCAGGCCTTATTCAGACATCTTCACTTTTTCTTAAAGGAAGAAAACTATTCGTCTGGGGTATGAGTCAGGGCGGCAGAAACTGGCAGGAATTTCTTTCTATTAAAGGTTCACCTTATATAGAAATTCAGGCAGGCATTACTCATACACAGTCAGAATATATCCAGATGCCAGCAGGTGCTGAATGGTCATGGCTTGAGGCATATGGTCTTATAGAAATATCTCCAGAAAAAGCCCATAGTAAAGATTGGGAAATTGCTTACAATACAGTTGATAGTGAACTTAAAAAGATGTTGCCTTTAGATAAACTGGATGAAAAACTGTCAGAAACCAGGACAATATCGTATAGAAGACCCGATGAGATTATTCAATACGGTTCTGGCTGGGGTGCTCTTGAAAGGATACGAAGGGAACACAAAGGGTTGAAACCCTTACCTGCTTCTTTTGCATTTGATGATGGTTCTCTGGAAAAAGAGCAAATGCAGTGGTTAAAACTCCTGAAAGAAGGGGAACTTCCTTATGCCCCTCCTGTAGAAAAAATCTATGGATGGATGACACAAAAAGAGTGGTGTGAAATACTGGAAAAATCTGTAAGAGAAGGCAAGAGCGACCACTGGTTATCATGGTTACATCTTGGAGTTATGTATTACAGTCAGGGCAATTTTGATAAAGCAAGGACTTCCTGGGAAAAATCCATATCAAAGGAACCATCTCTCTGGGCTTATAGAAATCTGGCCGTTCTTGCACAAAAAGAGGGAGATATGAAAAATGCTGAGGGGTTAATGAAAGAGGCGTGGAAACTGTCCATTGCTACAGAAGATGGACTCATTATAAGAAGTATATCCACAGAATACTGCAAATTACTGATAGATGCAGGGAAAGGAGTAAAAGCCCTTGAGTTTATAAATGGCCTCCCGGAAGAGATATCAAAAACAGGACGGATTAAACTTCTGGAAGCACATGCTGCTCTACAGGCAGATGAATTACAGAAAGTGGAGAGTTTTTTCAAAGATGCCCCTGTTATTCCTGATATCAGAGAAGGAGAGAATTTCCTCACTGAGTTATGGTTTGAAATGCATACCAGACGAATTGCAAAAGAGAAAAATATACCCGTGGATGACAAACTCCGTAAAAGGGTCAGAGGAACATTCCCTCCACCATCGTGGGCTGACTTCAGACAATCCACATAAAATACGATTACCTTTTTGCTGTGTTCATTTTATTCTCTGCAGAATTAACGATGTAATTTGACAGGAGAGGGGATAAAATGGTAAAAGATATAAAAATCAGGAGGATAGATAATGTTCCGATGTATGTGTAGAAGCAAGATAAAGGGTGGAAAGGTAACCGACAAAAATATCTATTATGAAGGAAGTATTACCCTTGACAAAGATATACTTGACGCCTCTGGAATACTCCCCGGTGAAATGGTATATGTCCTCAACATTAATAACGGCGCAAGAGTATCCACATACACAATAGAAGGAGAGAGAGGTTCTGGTGTTATATGTCTTAATGGCCCTTCTGCAAGATATTTTGAAAAGGGAGACGAGGTTATCATTCTTGGTGTTTCTTTTGTAAGCGAAGAGGAACTTGGAAAGGGCTGGAAACTTAAAATAACAGAACTTGATGGAAATAACAGGGTAAAGAAGGGTTGAAAAACAAGAGAAGTGGTCTGTTTTTCCGTTTTTTCCTCAGTGTAATAAGTGGTCTCCTTTTCGTTTTTGCATTTCCTCCCTTTGATATATGGCAACTTGCATTTATTTCATTTATTCCACTTATATCAGCAGGTAGAGAAAATGATTATAAAAACTTCTTCGTTGGACTTACTGCGGGCTTCATCTTCTATTCTATCTCTTTCTGCTGGTTATATAAGTTAGCAGGGCCTGTCTATCTACTCCTTGCTTTATATCTTTCTATATACTGGGGGCTTTTTTTATACCTTGTCTTTGCACTGCCTGAAAGAGGAAGGATATTTACTGCAGGGTTTCTGTGGTTCTTGTTGGAGATGATTGTTTCATATCTGATGACTGGTTTTCCCTGGCTGCTTTCAGGACTTTCCCAGTGGAAAAATCCATATCTGATTAAATTAGCAGGGATAACAGGTATCTACGGGCTTTCCTTTCTTATCATTCTTGGTAATTTCACTATCTTTTATTCTTTCAGAAGGCAGTATCTTAATTCCTGGATTATATCACTTTTTCTTTTTGCGGCTATTATATTTATTCCCCCTTCCATTTTTTACTCCCCGCATGATTATGGGAAAAGTTTAAGAGTAATGGTTGTCCAGCCGAATATAGATGCTTTCAATCGCAGTCCTTACAGGGATATTGAAAAAATAATGGCTTTAACTGTTAAATATCTGAACGGAGACAGACCAGATATTATCATCTGGCCTGAAGGTATATACCCTGATATAATCACTCAAAACCCCAATCTGCTTGATAACCTTAAAAAATTCACAAAAGAATACAACATAGGGCTTATTCTTGGAACTTTTACAGGAGATGACAGTGATATGTATAACTCAGCTATTCTTATAGAAGGGAAGAGCGTTCAGATATATAATAAAACACATCTTGTTCCCTATGGAGAATTTATACCGGGTGGCAGATTAAAGCCAATAAGCAGGATATTTAAGAATATGGCGGGCTACATACCTTATATTAAAAAAGGCAAGGAAATAGTCCCCCTTTCTTTCAAGGATAAGAATATAGCCATCCTTATATGTTTTGAGAATATATTTCCAGAGATTACCGCAACCCTTACAGAAAAAGACGCAGAGGTATTTATAGTAATTACAAATGACGCATGGTTTGGGAACTCCGCAGGTCCATATCAACACTTTGCACATAATAGCATCAGGGCAGTTGAGTCAGGCAAATACTTTGTCCAGTGTTCCCTTACAGGGATAAGCGGTATTATTTCTCCTGATGGAACCGTCAAAAATCTTGTAAAAAGCGATGGGATATGTCTATTCACTGATGGGGTGATATTTTATAATGTACCCGTGATAAAAGGGAAAACGTTCTATTCAATATTCGGAAATATCCCGCTATTCATTTTATCAATCGTATTTACAGGAGCAATCATATGCAGAAAGACATAGAAAAACTGGAGTCCGTTATAGGATACAGGTTTAAAAGAAAAAAACTTATACAGGAAGCGCTCACTCACCCTTCCTGTGATAAGGGAATCTCATATGAACGGCTTGAATTTTTAGGGGATATTGTGCTTGATGCAGTTGTGGGAATATATCTTTTCAAAGAGCATCCATCTGCAAGCGAGGCATTTTTAACTGATTTAAAATCTGCCTATGTAAACAGGAAGTATCTACAAAAGGTCGGGGAGGATATAAAACTTCAGAAGTTCATAAATTACAAGAATTACGATGTCCCTCATTTAGACAATTTCATTGAAGCCATCATAGGCGCAATATATATTGACAGCGGATGGAAAAAGGCAGAGGACTTTATAAAAAAATTTATACTTAACAGGAGAATAGAGCCGATGCAGAACTATAAAAATATCCTCTCTTCCATTGCAAGAAGACAGTTTAAGACAGAACCTGTATATGAAATCCTGTCTGAAAAAGGGCCTCCTCATAAGAAGATATATACAGTGAAGGTAAAAATACCTGGGAAGAGATATACTGGAAAAGGGAGTGCAGGTAATAAAAAAGATGCTGAAATGTCAGCAGCAAAAGAACTTTTAGGAAAATTAGGTTTTATTAAATAGTTTTTACTTTTTAGGTTTTGCCTTACTTCTTATGCACATAATACTGCTCTATAAGTCCTGCTATATTCATTGTTGTCCAGTACAGAAGAAGCCCTGATGAAAAGTTATAAAAGAGGAAAAGGAACATAGCAGGCATCATATAGGTAAGTGCCTTCTGCGACGGTTCCTGCGGGGTAAGTTTCTGCTGCCAGAAGGACGTAACAGCCATTATAATGGGTAAAAGGTTCAACGGAAATCCTCCTATTTTCACAATAGTATCAGGAACAGAAAGGTCTTTTATCCAGAGTATGAATGGTGCCCCTCTCAAAAACACAGAATTTCTTAGTGCTATAAAGAACCCTATAAATATGGGGAACTGTATAAGCATAGGGAGACATCCACCAAAAGGATTTATCTTATACTCCTTATACAGGTTCATAAGTTCCTTCTGCATCTGTTGGGGATTGTTTTTATACTTCTTCTGGATATCCTGAAGATATGGCCTTAACTTTTGCAGTGCCTTCATTGACCTTAAACTTTTCTGAGTGAGCGGGAAAAATACTGCTTTTATAATTAAGGTAAGAATTATTATAGCCCAGCCCCAGTTAGGAATAACCCTGTGGATATAAGAAAGGATTATAAAGAGAAATCTGCCCATTGCTGAGAAAAAGCCGGTTCCAAAAATCTCTTTCTCTTTTATCTCATCTCTGGCGACAAAATAATCAGAAGGACCCGCATAAACTAAAAGTTCTATGTTTTTTGTCTCCCCGGGAAGCACCTCTAAATCATCATAAAGAAATCCGGTTTTGAGAGAGTTATCTGTTGAGACAGTAATAAAGCCCTTTTGCCGTATCCCGGGTTTTACAAGAACAAGCCCGTATCTCTGTTTCAATGCAATCCATTCGGTATTCTCATAAATTGCCTCCCTCTTTGCTCTTGAAACATTTGCCTTAAAAACTTTACCGTTGCTTTTTATGAGTATCTCCGGCGGAGAAAATTCCTTATCTCCACGGGATTTCATCTGGGAACGGGAGATATTTAATGCGCCTGCTGATAGTATATAGTTTTTAAGATGCAGCGGCTCTTTCCCCCTGTTAGAGATTTTTACTGTTGCTGTGAAAGTATAAAGTTCTGAAGGAATACTTACATTTTTCTCTACATGGATATTTCCTGTAATGTTTTGGAGATATATTGCGTTTTCTTTTTCCACCGGAGAATATGGCTTATATGCATCTTCGGGTTTTTCTAAAGAATAGGTAAGCAGTAAGTCAAAGCCATCAAAGATATTCAGTGCTGATTCATCTGGCCTTGTATATTTTTTAAGACCAATGTTTTTTATCACGCCGCCAGCCGTATCGTATTTTATTATGTATCTGCTGTCCTCATATATCTTCTCTTCACCTGCCTTTTCAGGAGAAAGACCAGGAATTACATTCTGCTCCGGAGCCGTTTTCTCACCAGATATTACTCTTGGTGTTGATTGTGGCTGTGGGGAAACTGGCTGTTGTGGCGCTCTGAACCTCCCAAAAATAATAATTATAATAACTGCAAGTGCAAATGCAATTACAAGACGGACATCTTC
>DAONKS010000019.1:0-22651 GCA_035406305.1 bacterium
CTAGAATGCCAGACTGTCGATCTGGAGGTCGCGGGTTCAAATCCCGTCGGCCCCGCTTAGGGGGTATATTCCGAGCGCATCCTTTACACAATATTCTGCGGTAAGGATGAGAAAGAATGCTGGTGCGAAGGTGATAAAATTTCCCTCGCCCTTGATGCCTGCCTGTGTGGACACACAGACAGAGGATAGGGAAGGGCAGGGTGAGGGTGAAATCTTTGCTACACTCTCACCTCAACTCTCATTCTCTCCCATAAAGAAGAAGATGTTGAAATTAGGAAGCACCGTTTAGCACAGAGGGCAAGTTGGTGAGCCCGATGACCGAAACGTATTGTGCAAGAATTGGGGAGTCGAAACCTCTTCCTATAAAATTTTGTTGACAAAATCTTGGTGTGGGTACAATGAAAGTGTAGTATAATAAAAAGTAAAATATTGGGGTCCAGTGATATCGTGTGCCAGAGAGCACAAATAGATGATTGGAGTAAAACCTTATGATAAAAATTGAAATAAAAAAGAGGGTTGACAATCCTTTTTATAGATAAATATTTAGATATGGAAAATAGTTATTATAGAAAAACGAGTAGATTTCTAAAAAAGATTACTTTGTCTGTTTGTTTTTTTATATCCTGGGCTCTTTATTGTGAAGAAGTAGAAATAAATTATTGTTTTAAAAAAGTCCACTCTCTTGACCCTGGAACACTTCATTTCTTCTTAAACAATAATAGTAAAAATGAAATAAAAGTAGAAAAGTTATATTTTAATGATATAGAAATAGAAGAAGGGCAAGAGACAGATGATATTTTTTGGTGGACACAGGTTCCAAATGTTGCTTTACCGGGACAAGTTAGTAATATAATGATAAAAATTAAAAAAATCCTTTCTTTACCCGTTAAAATAAAGTTGAAATTAAATACTGGCCAATTTTTAGAAAAGCACATAGATTCCCTTGTTCCAGAGTTTTTTAGGATTTCTTCTATAAGCTTCGATATAACAGAAAATAAAGTATATATTTATTTAGAAAACAATTTTCCAAATAAAACAATTGAAATTAGTGATATTTTTGTGAATAAAAAAAGTATTTTAAATAGTGTCAAAAAATTAAGTAAATTTATTTTACCCGGGGAAAAAATATGTATAGTATATTCAAGTTTTGAAAAAATCAACCCTAATCAATATATTCCGATAAAAGTTATAACTCAAGATGGAATGATAACTGGTGCATTACCAAGAGTTTATAATTATTTCCCAATTCAATCTTTTGGGGAAGATAAAAGAAAAGAAATGTTTTTTAATGAAGATAATTTTGATATCCATTTCCCAACAGATATAAAAAAATTTGAAAATTATAAATGCGAGCCACTTTATAAAGTATATCATCTTTTCGATGATCCTGTTTGTACCGATGAGAAAAGGGGATTTTTAGGAGCGACGGCTAAAGAAGTGATTAAAAGAAGAAAGATATGCTGGGAAAAAGACCCTTTTCATCCCACTTTTATTTACATATGTGAATATTGTAAACCTCGTGGATATTTTATTTATAGTGAATTAGCTGACATAATAGGGGTGGATCCTTATGAGTTGGTTTATTATAATAACCCTCCAGAACAAGATGGTTATTATGTTGAATTAGGAAAAAAATCTGCCGCTCCAAGACCTATTGTGGCTATACCTGAGGCATTTAAATACATAACTAAAAAATTTCCATTAGGTTGCAAAAGATTTCCTACGCCAGAAGAAGAGAGAATTTTGGTTTATTCTGAAATAGCAGCTGGAGCAAAAGGGTTGTGGTATTTTACTAGTTCAGGAGAGATTGGATATAAAAATGAACCCAAATTAGAAAAAGAAATAAGTAAAATTAATAAAGAAATTCAATATTTAAAAGAATATTTAGTCATAGGTGAACCAATGGATATATCTAAAACAGATAGTCAAAGTGTAAAAGCAGATGCAATATTTTGTGGTGATAAAGGCATTGTAATAATTGTGAGGAATGGAGATTACAGAACTACCTTTGATAAAGAGAAAAATGAATGGATTACAAATGTTGAAAAGCCCGGGAAAATAAACATTTTTGTAACTCTCCCATTATGGGTTTCTTATCAAATAGAGACAATAGCATCGATTGTTGACAAAGATATTCTTCCTTTTAAAAAGGATTATAGAAGAATTATTATAGAAAAAGAAATGGTTGAAATTGCTGAGCCAATTTTAATAAAGTTTAAAAAGGAGATATAATGAAAGCATAGTGCACCGGTAGTAAAATAAAATAAATAAAGAGAAAAAGGGGGTGCGCTATGCGATATATAGGAGTAGACCAGCACAAGAAGTTTTCGTATATAGCGGTAATGGATGAGAGAGGCAGGGTAGTAAAGGAAGGGAAAGTAGTGAATGAGAGGGAAGGGTTGAAGAAGTTTTTAGGTAGTTGTAAAGATGGTAAGGCGGAGGCGGTGTTAGAGGCAGGTCCGAACTGGGTATTTATGTATGACTGGTTGGAGGGAGAGGTAGATAGGGTAAAGTTAGCACATCCGTTAAAGGTGAAGGCGATAGCGGATGCGAAGGTAAAGACAGACAAGATAGATGCGAAGATACTGGCTCATCTATTGAGGGCAGATCTTATACCTGAGGCATATGTTCCGAAGGCAGAGACCAGGAAGGTGAAGGATATATTGAGGCAGCGGATGTTTTTTATAAGGATGCAGACGATGGTAAAGAACAAGATACAGGCAGTTTTAGATAGGCATCCCGAGATAGATGGTGAGTTTTTAGGGACAGACCTATTTGGTAAGCAAGGGATGGAGTATCTTGCTCAGATAGAACTTCCTACACCTGATAAATATATTATTTCTGATAGTTTAAAATTTCTTTTAGTATTGAGGCAGCATATAAAGAGGACAGATGGGATTGTAGAGAGGTTAAGCAGAGGAGATAGGAGGGTGAAGCGGTTACAGACGGTGCCTGGAATAGGTAAGTTTTTTTCTGTGTTAATAGCGACTGAGATAGATGATATAAGTCGTTTTCCAGATGCCAAGAGGTTATGCAGTTATGCTGGATTAATTCCATCAACCTATAGTAGTGGGAATAAAGTTTTTCATGGCGGGATAACAAGGAGTGGTAATAAATTTTTACGATGGGCATTGGTAGAAGCAGTTTGGCCTGCGATAAAGAAGGATAGTAGTTTGAGGTATTATTATCATAAGATAAAAGAGAAGAAGGGAGCGAATGTAGCGAAGGTAGCGGTAGCCAGGAGGTTATTGACAATAATATATCATATATTAAAAGAAGACAGGGACTATAGTATAAATTCTCCGGCTGCCCCTTATGTTTCCATAGTGAAGGCCATATAGGCCTTGCACTCTATTAAAGGAGATTGGGGAGCCGGAGCCGAACTATATAATGTGTGTTATAAGGCACGAAGGGGAGGATGGTAAACGTTCCCTAAAAACAAGGAGTAGAAAGGTAAAAAAATAGAAAAACAAAGTAACTGCTGGTGCAATGTTGCACTATGCTTTCAGGGGAGGGAAAATGACAAAAGTAAAAATAATGGGTTTCTTTTTTTTGTTTCTATTTTCATACTTCTCTTGTGCCGATGTATTTAAAGTTACACTTACAGGATATAGTATTTCCATTAAAGGAGAAAAAGACGAAGAAATGCAGAAAGTTTTAAGCTCCTTTCCTTTAAAAGAAAAAGATGTTTTTGAAATTATAAAAAAGATAGATAAAGATTTTATTATGAGGAAAGAGTTTGAAATTTCCTTTGATGTAAAAGATAATGTGTTAACAATAGTTGAACCAGTTCTAGAATGGGGGAAATTACATTTGGAAATAAAAATAATTCCTATGCTTATAAATGATATGATTGTGGAATTTAATGTGGAAGAATATCCCAAAGCATGGGAAGAAAAGATGAAGAAATTTAATGAGAAGAAAATTTCGGAAGAGATTATAGATGAAAACAGGGAAAAAACTAAAGAGGAAATTTTGAAAAAAGCGAAAGAGGAAAATTGGTCACAAGAGCGCCTACAACGAGTATTAGGACAGATGGAAGAAAATTATAATTTATTAAAAGGAGTTGTAGGGCCAAAAACTAAGATAAAAGGTGGGAGGATGCAATTTAAATTGGGATGGATGGACATCCTGTATAATAATAACGTAAAGAAAGAAATCAAAGATAGGGAACTAATAACTTTTTCTGATTTTAGAACCATTTTAATTGAAAGGAGATAAAATGGGTTTACTCAAATTATTAATAATTCTCTCTTCTTTCTTGTTAATTTCGCAAGTGAAAAGTGAAGAAATTATAAGACAAGATGAACTCACTGTAAATACAGTTTCCCCGCAAGAAAATGAAATTCAATATGTAGGAAATTGGTATACCAATGGTGGAATTTATTCTATAGCCCTTACCAAAACACAAAAAACAGATGGAAGTATAAAAGTAAATTATACAAGAGGGCATTATATGGATGACGCAAGTAAAAGAAGTTTTTCGGCAACAGATAGCTGGGTTTGGAATGGAGATGAACAAAGCACAAAAAAGGAAAACGGAGCAATGTGGTTAAATACACAATATCAAAACAATGAAGTTGGTTTACATACTTGGACCACTTATATTTATTGGGATGGGTGGGAATTTACAGGGATGGGTTGGAAATATAGTGGAGGGGGAAGTATTTCGGATACAAACAATTTTGAAGTAAAGGAACCTGGTGGATGTAGCTAAAATTCAGGTAAATCCAAACCGAACTTCATATGTTTGTAAGTACTTGTATATTGAAATAGGTCTTTGAAAAGTTTTTAAAATAGGTTATACCCGGCAGGAGTAAGTGGTAAAATAAGATTGGGCCGGCTGGAGCGCATCTGAGTAAGTGCTGAGGATTTATAAAATATGGATGCCTTTTACCGAACACCGTTGAAGGTTAGTAGATTGGTAGCCACAGGTCCGCTTACGATAAATCTGCGGAGGATAAACTTTAGCCTGCGCAAAACCAAGAATAACGCACCCTGAAGGGTGCGGCTACCACTTGCTACTTTAATGTGATTATTTTTATCAACGAACTATGAACAACGAACAGTTTTAACTTTTATATTTACTTTTATGCTATGGATAAAGAATATATAGAAAGATACTGGCATACATCTTCACATATCCTTGCACAGGCAGTTAAAAAACTCTTCCCTGATGTAAAATTAGGGACAGGGCCTGCCATAGAAAATGGCTTTTATTATGACTTTTACAGGGGAGAGCCGTTTACCCCTTCTGACTTAGAAAAGATAAGCAAGGTAATGGAAGATATTATCAAACAGAACCTGCCTGTGGAAAAAATCTCTGTAAGCAAGGAAGAGGCAAAAAAGATTCTTAAGGATGAGCCATTTAAATTAGAAATCCTTGAAGGTATAAAAGAAGATACTGTTACATTCTACAGACAGGGCGACTTTATAGACCTCTGTGAAGGCCCGCATATCTCATCAACGGGAGAGATTAAACACTTTAAAATTTTAAGCACTGCTGCCTCCTACTGGCGGGGAGATGAAAACAGGGAAAGTATGCAGAGGATATACGGTATATCCTTTCCGGAAAAGGCACAACTTGACCAGTATCTCAGGTTTCTTGAAGAAGCAAAAGAACGAGACCATAGAACATTGGGTCCAAAACTTGACCTTTTCAGTTTACATCCTGAATTCGGTTCAGGCCTTATATACTGGCATCCCAGAGGTGCTCTTATCAGAAAAATCATTGAGGACTTCTGGAAGGACGTGCATCTGAAAAATGGTTATCAGATTGTATATACCCCCCATATCGCAGACCTTTCATTATGGGAAAGGTCAGGGCATACCGGCTTTTATAAGGAAAATATGTTTTCCCCTATGGAGATGGGAAACAGGGCATTTCAGTTAAAACCGATGAACTGCCCTTTCCATATCCTTATATACAACACAAAACTGAGAAGTTATCGTGACTTCCCTATAAGGTGGGCAGAATTAGGCACTGTCTACAGGTATGAAAAACAGGGAGTTTTACATGGGCTTTTAAGGGTACGTGGCTTTACCCAGGATGATGCACATATCTTCTGTACAGAAGAACAGATTGAGGAAGAGGTGGTAAAGGTTTTAGACCTTGTGTCCTTCTTTTTAGGGAAATTTGGCTTTACTGAATACAAGATATTCCTTTCCACAAGGCCTGAAAAGTATGTAGGAAGCCCTGAGGGATGGACAAAAGCAACAATCGCACTTGAAAACGGATTAAAGAAAAAAGGTATGGCCTATGAGATAGACCCTGGAGAAGGTGTTTTCTATGGGCCAAAGATTGATATAAAGATAAAGGACTGCCTCAAAAGAGAGTGGCAGTGTTCAACCATACAGGTGGACTTCAATATCCCTGAAAGGTTTAATCTGAAATATACTGATAAAGATGGCTCTTTCAAAACCCCTATACTTATCCACCGTGCAATATTCGGGTCTATTGAAAGGTTCTTCGGGGTTCTGATTGAACACTATAAAGGGAACTTCCCTTTCTGGCTGGCGCCTGAACAGATAAGGGTGCTTCCTATAAGCGAAAGGCATCTTCCTTATGCAGAAAGGACAGTTAAGCTCCTTGAGCCATACTTCAGGATACAGATTGACAGAAGAAATGAAAAGATAAATAGAAAGATAAGGGATGCGGAAGAAGAAAAGGTTCCTTATATGATTATAATCGGTGATAAGGAAGAGGAAAAAGGAATGATAGCGTTGAGGAAACACGGAGAAGGGATGGTCGGAACATTTACCCCGGATGAGATAATCCAAAAACTAAAAGAAAGTGAGTTGTAGACAGGAAGAAATTTTTTCTGTATAATATAATAAGAAGAAGTCAAAGGAGGATATATCGCATACCAGAATGTAAGAAGGTATCCTGATAGCAGAAAAAAGTTCAGGTTTAACTTTCAGATACAGGCACCGCAGGTTCGGCTGATAGATAGTGATGGCCAGCAGTTAGGAATTGTGGACAGGAAGCAGGCACTGCAGAAAGCGAGAGAAAGGGAGCTTGACCTTGTGGAAATCGTCCCTAATGCATCACCGCCTGTATGCAGAATAATGGACTTAAACAAGTTCCTTTATGAACAGAAGAAGAAAGAAAAGGAGATAAAGAAGAAGCAAAAGGTCTTTCAGACAAAAGAGATAAGGTTCACACCGGAAACGAGCGAACATGACTACAGGTTTAAAAAGCAGCATGTGGAGGACTTTTTAAAAGAGGGGCACAGGGTAAAGGTAACTATATTTTATAAGGGGAGAGAAATAATACATAAAGAAAGGGGCTATCAGTTGCTGGAACGACTTACAAAAGAACTCGCTGATACTGGGAAGGTAGAAAGAGCACCTAAACTGGAAGGCCCAAGGTTAAGCGTAACGTTTATACCTGTTTAAAAAGGAACTGAAAATGCCAAAACTAAAAACAAAAAAGTCCGTAGCAAAAAGGTTCAAAATTACAGGGACGGGTAAGATAATGCACTACGGAGCAGGAGGACAGCATCTGCTCTCAAAGAAAAGTTCCAGAAGAAAAAGAAGGATAAAACATTCCTCTGTTTTGAAAAACAGAGGAGACAGAAAAGCAGTGAAACGACTTCTACCATATAGATAAGGAGAAAGACAATGCCGCGCGCAACAAACGCACCTGCTTCAAGGCAGAGAAGAAAAAAGGTTCTGAAAAGAGCGAAGGGATACAGACAGGGACGCTCTAAACTTTACAGAAGGGCAAAGGAGTTTTCTGAGAAAGGGCTTACATATGCATACAGGGACAGGAGAGCCAAAAAAAGAAACTTCAGAAGTTTATGGATTACGAGGATTTCCGCTGCCTGTAAAAACAATGATATATCATACAGCAGGTTTATTGCAGGACTTAAAAAAGCAAATATAAATCTCAACAGAAAGTCATTAGCTGATATATCTTTTCATAATCCAGATGTCTTCTCCGACCTTGTAAAAAGAGTGAAGGAGGCAATACAGACATAGTATAATGTTACTCCTCCGAAATCTGACGTTTTTAGCAGTGGTCTTATACGTTTTTATTCTTAATGTTCTGTTGTTTCTAAACAGGGTATTCTCTCCTGTTTTTTATTTTATCTCCCTTACGATAATAGTTTCCCTTTTTATTGTCATTGAAGTCCTTCATTCCATCCGCTTCAATAACCTGCTACAGTCCCTCCACAGGGAAAAAGAGCGGTTAGAGTTAAGTATTATGGATATGGAAAATGAATCTATCCTTTTAACTACGTTAACCAATATCCTGGAGACATTTGGAGAAGAGGTGTCTATTGAAGAAGTCCTGGATAAAATTGCTGAGTCAGTTAAGAATATATTCAAGCAGGAAACCGTTGCACTGCAATTGCTGGGAGAGACATTTAAAAAATCCATTATAGGGCCCCCTGTAGAAATACCGGATGAAATGCTGGGAAGCGTGGTCCTCAAACCAAGACCTCTTCTGATAAACAACACATCATCATTCCCTGAATACAGTAATCTCGCCAGGCAGGGTGTTACTTCCTTTATCATCTCAACATTTCATCACAAAAGAAAAATTACAGGGCTGATAGGCATCTTTTCCTTTAACAGCAGAACCTTTACGTTGAAAGACCTTGAACTGCTAAGAATGGTATCTGCTCCAACATCCCTTCTTGTTGAAAACGCTGAACTTTTTGAAAGGACAAAACTCCTTGCTATAACAGATGTCCTTACAAATATCTATAACAGAAGACACTTTGAAAATATCTTTGAAACAGTAATGAATGAGGCGAGGGAGAAAAAAAGGCCTATATCTGTCTGTATGGCTGATATTGACTATTTCAAGCACTATAACGACCTTAACGGACATCCTGCAGGCGACTATGCCCTGAAAAAGATAGCAGAGATAATGAGAAAAAATGTCAAGGGTTCGGATATTGTGGCAAGATATGGAGGAGAGGAGTTTATACTTGTCTTCCCTGATACAACAAAGGCAAACGCTCTTTCTCTCTGCGAGACAATAAGGCAATTTATAAAGGACTTTCACTTTAATAATGAAGAAAACCAGCCGAATGGAGACCTTACAATCAGTATGGGGATATCATCATATCCTGAAGATGGAGAGATAGGAGAAGAGCTGATAAAGAAGGCGGACTTCGCACTTTATAAAGCGAAAGAATTGGGGCGGAACCGAATAGTTACAGCATAATTTTGGGGGTCAGGTCTTGCTTTTTGCATTATTACACACTTTCTCTTTTATCTCTCCCCATATCTCTTCTGTAACCAGAGGTATTTTTTTCTGATATGCCCGCATAACATCCTCTTTCTGCTTTCTGTATTGTTCAGTCAAAGATGCTATCTTTTTTTCTGCCTCTTTTTCAGAGATATCCCTGTATCTCTTTATCTCCGCTGCTAAAATTTTCTCTTTCTCTGCTCGCAATTCCTGCAATTTTAAAGAAAGCGAATTTTTAATAACAGCCGCCTTTCCCTCTGCGTCCTTTAAAATCTCTTCCGCCCTCTTTTCTGCCTGTTTTATCTCCTGAACTTTTTCTATTACCATTCTATCCTTCCAGTGAAAAAACCACCCTGCCTTTATAGATAGTTGTTAAAACCCTGCCTTTCATCTTCCTTCCTATAAAAGGGGAGTTTTTACTCTTTGACCGTATCTCTTCCTTCCTGTATACCCACTCCCTTTCAGGGTCAAAGATAACCATATCTGCCTGACTGCCTTCCTTAATACTGCCTCTATCCATATTTAATATCCTCGCAGGACCTGTGGTAAAAAAAGCTATTATCTGCATCAGTGTTAATCCTTTCTCCTGTAATTCCAGTGCCAGAGAGAATGCCGTCTCAAAGCCAATCATACCAAAAGGAGCACTGTCAAACCCTGCTCCTTTCTCTTCTTCCGTATGCGGGGCATGGTCTGTTACTATACAGTCAATAGTGCCGTCTTTCAGTCCTTTAATCAGTGCGCTTATATCCTTTTTGGTTCTCAAAGGAGGACTTACCTTTGCATTTGCATTATAGCCCGTTACATCTTCTTCTGTTAGAACAAGGTGATGGATTGCCACCTCACAGGTAAGATTATCCATTTTCCTTTTTGCCTCTCTTACCATATCCACTGACTCAGCCACAGAAAGATGCGCAAGATGAAGTATCCCGCCTGTCATCCGTGCAAGGGCTATATCCCTGTGTACCATAATCGTTTCTGCTTCAGATGGTATCCCTGACAATCCCATCTTTGTGGAAATAACCCCTTCATTCATAACGCCGTTCCTTGAAAGGTTTTTATCTTCGGAATGGGATATAATGGGCTTTTTATAAAGTTTTGTATATTCAAGCGCTCGCCTCATAACGAGGGAATCCATCACGCAGTCACCGTCATCTGAAAAGGCAACGGCTCCTTCTTCTACCATCTCTCCATAAGGAGCAAGTTCTTTTCCTTCTCTGTTTATCGTTATAGTTCCTACAGGCAATATCTCACAAAATGCTTCCCTTGCTCTGTCCACAACAAACCTTATAGCAACCTTATTATCCAGGGGAGGAGAGGTATTCGGCATACAGCATATCGTTGTGAATCCACCTGAAACAGCGGATAAACTGCCTGTGTATATCGTCTCTTCATCTTCTCTGCCCGGCTCCCGCAGGTGGCAGTGTAAATCTATAAGGCCAGGACAGACAATTTTCCCTTTTGCATTTATAACATCTATATCTTTTGCTTCTATCCTTTTTGCAATCCGGGATACTTTATCTCTTTCTATCAGAATATCAAAAACCCCTTCCTTCTTTGTGGACGGGTCTATCACATAACCGTTTTTTATAAGTATTCCCATTTTTCTTATTATAACCCCTTATACTGTATCACGTCAAACATAGCTAATCCATCCTGAAATTCACAGCCAGTTCAATCATCTTATCATAATTAGCAATTGTACGAGAAGAAATCTTCCTGCCATACGGACAGGCAGTTGGCATAAGGATAAACCCCCTGCCTTCTCCCTCTGTCCCTTCCCTTAATGCAGTAATGACCTTTTTCTCAAACTCATCTGTGGGAAGATTCTCAATATCCGTAACTTCAATATTTCCCATAAGAACGGTCTCTTTCCCTATGGTTTTTTTAATCTCTGCCAGTGTTATATCTCCCTGTGGTGGTGGCTCGCAGGGGTCAAGGCCATCTATCCTCATCTTTTTAAGCAATGGCAGTATATTTTTTAACCTTCCGTGTGAGTGGATGCGGGCATAACCACCATATTTCTGTATTATCCTTACCATCTCGCCCGTGTACCTTACAACATACTCATCATAAAGATACGGGGGCATATACGGTTCACTTGCATATTCAGAACCACATATACGCCATAGCCGTCCCGGAAGTGTCTCAGCAATAATTTTACAACGTGCAAACAGCAGTTCAGCAAATCTCTTAAGAATCTGATGGAAAAGTTTCCGCTCGGTGAAGGCAAATACAGTATAGTCAGCCATAGAAAAGAGCTCCGCTGCCTTACATATCGGGTCTGCCGTCTCTATGCTTATAATACCAGATTCTCCAAGTAATTGTTCTTCTTTAAGAACCCCTTTGAAATCAGGGGTACCGCAGGGTGTTACAGGAAGTTTAAGATACGCAATAACATCATCCTTATCTTTCAGGAGATGCTCAAGAACCCATGTCGTCTGGACATCCTTATCACGACGGGTGAGAGAAGAGAGAACCCTGCCGGGTGCCTTTATCGTTGTGCGGGTGAATAGAGAGGCTCCTTCACGCCAGGTTTCTGTCTTTGTTAAGGAAGCGGTCTCATCCTCGGCAATCCATCCGGGAGAGACCATCCTGATTATGTCTGTTTCTTCTAAAGCCATCTTTACAAGAGGTCTCCATGAAGCATCATTCCATACAGTAAACTCATCTTCATCCGGCTCCATTTCCCGCCCACCTATCTCATAAAAGGAAACGGCAGGCCTATCTACAGGGCGTCCTTTGAGTGTAGCGATTAACCGCTCTCTTCTGGTCATATAAAACCCCCTTTTTCCCTTATTATATCACCGCACAGATAAAGAGACCCACAGATACACCAGTTTTCACCTGTGCTCTTTATATATTTCAGCGCTTTAGATGGAGTATTTATAATCTTCACAGGGATACTCCGTTGCTTTTTTAATACAAAACCTGCCAGAACATCAGGAGATATAGCCCTTTCACTGTCAGGGGTTGTAAAAACAATCTCCTTTATCCTGTTGCTGTTAAAGATAAGAGAAAGCATCTTCTGCCAGTTCTTATCCTTCAATATCCCCATAAGGAAAGAAAATCTTTTATCAGGATAGAGTTCAGAAAGGGTATCAAGCAATGTTTTAATACCATCTGGATTGTGTGCACCATCTATAATGATAACAGGTCCTTTTTGAAGTATCTGAAACCTGCATGGCCAGAATGTAGTTTCTATTCCTTTATATACTGCTTCTTCTGTAATAGTAAAACCCATTTTATCTAAAAGAAGTGCTGCGAAGACAACAACCGACATATTTCCTATCTGATGTCTGCCTTTAAAAGGTGTTTTAATATCCCGCAGGGTACCTATCTTACTGTAAAAATTAAAGACCTGTCCATCAGGAGAAAAGGATATCCTCTTTGAATGAAAATCCATACCTTCACGGTAAAGTTTTGCACCTTTTTCTTTTGCCTTTCTCACAATAACTTCCATAGCAGATTGCTTCTGCCGTGCAGATACAACTACCGTTCTATCTTTAATAATACCTGCCTTCTCATTAGCAATTTCTTCATAGGTGTTCCCGAGAAACTGCATATGGTCAAACCCGATTTTTGTTATTATCTCCAGGGAAGAAGGAAGTACATTTGTGGCATCAAACCTCCCGCCCATACCCACCTCACAGACAAGGATGTCTATTTTTTTGTCTGCAAAATAGGAGAATGCAATGGATGTAAGTGCCTCAAAAAATGTCGGGTAGAGATGATATGGCTGGTCGGCAAGTATATTCTGTAACTGCCTTACCTTATACGCCAACTCCCTCTCGCTTATCGCTCTTCCATCCACTGCTATACGTTCACCTGTATATACCAGATGAGGACTTGTATAAAGCCCTGTTCTATACCCTGCCACTGTAAGTATATTAGCCAGCGCCCTTGCAACAGACCCCTTGCCGTTTGTCCCTGCGATAAGAATGGAAGGATATAAAAGATGTGGATTGCCAAGCCGTTTAAGTATATGTTCTGTCTTGTCCAGTCCTAATTTTATCCCGAAGTCCGTAAGTTTATCCAAAAACTCTATTTCAGGAAGGGTAGGCATAAGATTAAGTTAAAAGTCAAAAGTAATAAGTAATAACTTAAAACTCAAAAGTTAAAAGTAATAAGTCAAAACTCAAAAGTCAAAAGTAATAAGTAAGAACTCAAAAGTAAAAAGTTAAAACTTTATAGTTAGAATCCTGCAATATTCTAATCTGTAAATCTGGCAATCTGTAATTATGTATAAAGGATGCGTAGAATTTTGCTGATATTGTCTTTCAAATCAGCCCTTTTTGAAATAATGTCTATCATCCCGCGTTCAAAAAGAAACTCTGTTCTCTGAAAACCATGTGGCAGTTTCTGTCTTATTGTCTGTTCAATAACACGGGGACCTGCAAACCCAATCAATGCACCTGGCTCCGCAATAATAATATCACCCAGAAATGCAAAACTTGCTGCTATCCCCCCCATTGTAGGGTCTGTAAGGACAGAGATATAAAGAAGTCCTGCCTTTTTAATCTTTCCTGCCACTGCAGATGTCTTTGCCATCTGCATAAGAGAAATTACCCCTTCATACATTCTTGCTCCACCACCACCCCCTGAAACACAGACAAAAGAATATTTTTTCTCAATCGCATATTCAGCAGCCCTCGTAAATTTTTCCCCGACAACAGAACCCATGCTTCCCATAATGAAGTTTGCATCTATAACCGCTATTACACAGGGAACACCTCCTATCCTGCACTCTCCTGTAACTATTGCTTCTTTCAACCCTGTCTTCTGTATCTCTTCCTTCAATTTGTCTTTATATGCCTTCACTCCAGTAAAATTCAGGGGGTCTTCAGAAGTCATATCAGCCCAGAGTTCCTTAAATGACCCGGGGTCAGTAAGTAGATTGATACGCTCATATGCACTCATCCTGCCGTAGTCATTACAGTGCGGGCATACCTTTAAGTTTTCTTCCCACTTTTTCTTATAAAGCAACTTACCACACTTCTCGCACTTAAACCACAGGTCTTTTTTTACTTCTACTTTCTCCTTCGGCTCAATCCTTACATATCTTTTCTTTCTGAATATCATTTAAGCACCCTGCTTTTTTTCAAAACCTCTTTAATTTTTGCTAAACTTGCATCAGATGGAGGTGTTAATGGTAGACGCCACTCCGGAGTTATCATTCCCATAAGTCCCAATGCTGCTTTAACAGGTATAGGATTTGTTTCAATAAAAAGCACCTTGAAGATGGGGAATAGTTCAATGTGTATCTTCTGTGCCTTCTTCCAATCACCTTTCAGTGCTGCCTCCACCATCTCTGCTACCTGTAAAGGCGCTATATTGGCTGCAACAGAGATTACTCCGCTGCCACCCACTGACATTATAGGAAGGGTAAGGGAATCATCTCCAGAAAGAACAATAAAGTCATTTCTGCACAAAGAGATAATTTTACTTACCTGGTCTAAACTTCCGCTTGCCTCTTTAATCCCCACGATATTTTTTATCTGTGAAAGTTCATATACCGTCTCAGGAAGGATGGATATCCCTGTCCTTGATGGGACATTGTAGAGAATTATCGGTATAGAAACACTTTTAGCAACTGCTTTGTAGTGCTCGTATAATCCCCTGGGCATTGGTTTGTTATAGTATGGGGTTATAAGGAGTGCACCATCGGCCCCTGCCTTTTCTGCTTCTTCTGTAAGTTCTATTGCTTCTCTCGTATTGTTAGACCCGGTGCCAGCAATCACGGGACATCTTTTATTAACAATATCAACGGCATATTTCACAAGTTCCTTATGCTCATCCATCGTCATAGTTGCTGGTTCTCCTGTACATCCGCAGACAACGATACCCGATGTCTTATTTTTAATCTGAAACTCTATCAATTTTTCAAATGCCTTATAGTCAATCTTCCCGTTTTTTACAGGTGTAACAATAGCCACAATAGAACCCTTAAACATATATCCTCCTTTACTCCGCACTCTTCTCTGTTTCTCTTTCAGGTGCGGAGTTTTGATTTACTCTGCACTTTGTACTCCGCGCTTTTTACACTACACTCTTCTTTGTATTTTTTTCCTTGGTGCAGTGTTCTGTTTTTCTTTCACCCTCACCTTCATCCCCCCCCCCGTCCCGCCTGCACCTAAGCTGCGACGGGCAGACAAGGGGGAGGAAAGCAAAGAGGATGTATCTCTCTAATGTGCAGAGGTTGTCTTTCTCCGCAATGTTTCTGTTATAGTGTTTATTGGATTTAATTGTCAAATCTACCATCTATCAATCTACTTATCCTATCCTGCAATCTATCCTTTTTATGTCTTTCCATCCGTAGTTCTGCAATTGAGATATAAACTCCTTCTCCTTTCTTTTTATCTCTGTAAGGTAGCATCTATTATCCACCCTGATGGTAATACTATTCCCTTTGACCCTTACCACATAACTATGCAATCTCATACTTTCATCCACTATTTTATACCATACAGAGTCAATATCATCTATCCTTCTTATCTCGTCTATCTGCCCCTTTTTACTGATGACCCTTTTAATAACATCTCCTATCTTTTCCATTTTTATTCTAATTTTAATGGCATCGCTACATAGAGATATCCTTCTGTCTTTTCTCCCCTTAAAAGGACAGGGTTTTTCTCGCTGATAAAACCGAATACAAGTTTAGCGTCTTCCAGTTTACTCAAGAAGTCTATGAGGTAATTGGGAGGAAACGCTAGATTCTGTTCTGTGTCTTCGTTATACTCAATATCTATCTTTTCACTTGCATCACCAACATCAGGATTGGCAACAGAAAGTATAAGTGTATTTTTACCTATACTTAACCTTACCCTGTTATATCTCTCCGTGGTAAAAAGGGATATTCTTTTAAGTATAGTTAACAAACTCTCCCTGTTGATATAAACTCTTTTGAGTTGTTTTTCTGTAGGGATAACCTTTGTGTAGTCAGGAAACTCTTCACTTCCGGAAAGAAGTTGTGAGAGAAGGTATGTTGTCTTAAAATTAAAACTTATCTGATTTTTACCTATACTAATTTCAATGGGCTGGTCATTGTCATTACTAAGAGAGGTAATAATTCCCATTAATTTATAAGGAAGAAGACATTTATATGGATGGCTGTATTTCTGGTCTGTTTTTATAGTGAAAAGAGTTAATCTTTTTGTATCTGTCCCTACTATATTAACGGTATTTTCTTTTATATCCAGTAAACCTCCTCTGAAATAAGGTCTTGGCTCCTCACGGTCTATACAGAACCTTACTTTATCAATACCTTCTCTAAGTATATTGCTTCCTAACTTTATAGTGATATCTCCTGAAAACTTCTGAAGTTTTGGAAACTCTTCTTCATCCATAGAAGGGAATGTGTATTTTGCATCTCCACATATTACATCTACAGAGTTATTCTTTTTTGATATTTTTATATCGCCATCAGGTAGTTGTTTTATAAGTGATATAAACGTTTTACCATTAACTACCGCACTTCCTTTTTTAATTTTCTCACATTCAATATTTAACCTTATTGTACTTTCAAGGTCTGTAGCAGTTAAAAAACAACCCATCTCTTTTACATCAAATAATATTCCTCCTGTTATTGTAATAGATGGTTTTACAGGTAATACTTCCTCAAGTTTTTCACACTCTTTCTTTAATACCCCGCTTTTTACTATTATTTCCATATTTTTATCCTCCTGTAGTTTTAATAGTATCTCTTTTTGTATAAAAATTATTTAAGTTGATATTTTATAATAACTTACATATTGTAAAAAATGTGTAAAAAATCTATCTTTCAAGGCAATTCTTAATCTCATCAATAACACCTTTAATATACTGGTCTTTTTGATATAAATCCCTTATTTTTTTATATGCATATAAGACCGTTGTGTGGTCTTTTCCACCAAACTTAATCGCGATTGAGTGTAATGAACTACCTGTTAATTCTCTACCTAAAAACATTGCTATCTGTCTGGGTATAAGTATATTTTTTATTCGTGTCTCTTTTATTATATCATCCTCCTTTATTTTAAAATATTCACATACAGCACTCATAATATTATCCAGTGTTATAATAATTCTCTTTTTATAATACTCCCCATCTATTATTTCATCAACTACTTTCTGGTTTATATCCTTATTCAATAGTGTTGAAAGCGCAAATATCCTGTTTAATACACCTTCTAAAATTCTTACATTATCCTTTACGTTATCTGCAATATAGTATATTATATCATCACTTAAACTAATTTTTTTTATCTCACACTTCTTTTTAAGTATTGCTACCCTTGTTTCAAAGTCCGGGGGCAGTATCTCAACAAGCAGCCCCCATTCAAATCTTGATACAAGCCGTTTTTCAAGAAATGATATCTCCTTTGGCGGTCTGTCACTTGAAAGTATAATCTGTTTTCTCTGGTCATACAAAAAATTAAATGTATGAAAAAACTCTTCCTGTGTACCTTCTTTCCCCGCTATGAAGTGAATGTCATCTATCAGCAGAAAGTCAAGTTTTCTGAATTTCTGTCTGAAAAGATGAGCTGTCTTATTTTTTATACTCTGGATGAATTCATTAAGGTATACATCAGCGGGTAGATAAAGAATCTTCTGGTCATCTCTTTTTTTTACAAAGTGGACTATTGCCTGCATAAGGTGCGTCTTTCCTAAACCAAAACCACCATAGAGGAAAAGAGGATTGTAAGCAATACCCGGGGATTGTGCTACTGCCTGAGCCGACGCATGTGCCAACTGGTTTTTGGGTCCAACAACAAAATTGTCAAATGTGTATTCAGGATTTAACGGTAGTTCATATTCTGTTGATGGATGGATAAATGTCTTTTCTTTTTCTGTCCCTGTGTAGGAGATTTCAATCTCCGGCTGCCAGCCCGCCGTTCTGTAAAACTCTTCTTTTATTATGTCAATGTATGGAGTAAAACCTTTCTCAAAAGTCATTCCCGGTATCTCTATCTGAACCCTTTTTCCATTAATACCTTTAATTTTTACAGGTTTTATCCATATCTCGTATGCCCGGGCATCGTTCAATCGCTCTTCTACCCTTATCATTACTTCTTTCCACAATAATTCTGCATCATTTCTCATTTTATCCACAACTTTTACACATTTTTTCCACAGCACTTCTTATACTTTTTTCCGCTCCCGCAGGGACAGGGGTCGTTCCTTCCAACTTTTTTCCCTGATATATAAGGAGAGGGCTTTGCATAATGCTCTGGGGTCCCTGCCTGTACGGAAACGTGTTCTATCTCCTGTTCTTCAGTTTTCTGCTTCGCTGTATCAAACTGCTGTAACGTCTTATGACTGTAAGATACATTCACCGGTGTTGTTTCTCTTCTTTCTATCACAGGGGACTCCGTAATCTTTACCCTGAACAGATGGGAAAGTATCTCCCTCTTTATCAAAGAGAGCATCTCCTGAAATGCCTGATATCCCTCATGTTTATAGGCGAGTAAAGGGTCTCTCTGCGCATAAGCCCGAAGTCCAATACCTTCCCTTAGTTCATCTATCACCCGCAGGTGTGCCTTCCATCTATTGTCTATTACCTGAAGCATAATAATCTTCTGAATCTCATAAATATATGGACCGGCCTCCTGCTTTTTTCCCTGATAATATACTTTTATTTTGTTTATCAGTTCTTCCGAAAATTTATCCCTCCAGAAGGCAGGCGTTTGTATCTCTTCAGGAGAAGGTATCTCAACAGCAATATCAAAGGTATTCCTTATAAACACCCTGAAGTTTTCAATATCCCAGTTAATCGGCTTCTGTCCTATATCCATATACTCGTCTATGGCTGACTGTACGGTTTCTTCAATAAACTCTTCTATATATGTGTCAAGGTTTTTCCCTTCCAGTATATCCTGCCTGAGTGTATATATAATCTTTCTCTGCTCATTAAGGACATTATCAAACTCAAGCAGTTGTTTTCTTATCTCAAAGTTACGGGCTTCCACTTTTTTCTGGGCATTTGTAATCATTCTGTTTATGAGCGGATGTGCAATCGGTTCTCCTTCCGGTATGTGCCCCATCACAGAGCGCATCCTTTCCGAGCCAAATATCCTTAAAAGGTCGTCGTCAAGAGAGAGATAAAACCTGGATGAGCCAGGGTCTCCCTGTCTCCCTGCCCTTCCTTTCAACTGGTTATCTATCCTTCTTGCCTCATACCTTTCACTGCCAATCACATGCAGTCCCCCGAGAGATATAACCTTCTGGTGGTCTTCCATCCAGGGTTTTTTATACTCCTCCAATAGTTTATCATAAATTTCCTTGAACTCTTCAGGGGTCTTTTCAAGTTCTTCTCTTACCTTCTGCCACTCTTCTTCATGCATCGCTCTATTCTTTTCATACTCCTCTCTTGCCTTTTTCAGTTCCTCATCATAGTCAGCATACACCTTTTCATAATCCTTCAGTGTCTCCCTGTAATCTTTTTCCGCTGATTTATAGGTGTCTCCGGAGAGCCCTGTGAGTATGATATGTTCTATATCTTTCTTTGCTTCTGTATAGGCAGGATATATTTGAGATTCTTTATCCTTCAGTTCTTTTACAACCTCCTTTATATCCTTGCCTGTATCAAGGCATTCATTAAGAAAGTCAATGTATCTTCCTGCTTTCTTAAAGGCAGGGGTCCCTTCAGAAACAAAGGAAGGGAAACAACTTATAAGTATTTCAAAAAATCTTTTTGCCCCATCCCTGTATTTTTCAAGAAGCGCAAGTATGTTTCTTGCTCCTTCTTCTGTTTCTGCTTCAGGGTTATTAAGCATCTCTGTCAGACGGTTTCTCATCTCCTCAATGTCTTCGTCAAGCACAATATTTGCCCTCGTTTTAAGGGAATTTTTAAATGATATGTATTCCCTGTATGCCCTGCCTCTTGTCTCTTTTATATCTTTAAGGGCTGTCTCCTGCTTTTCCCCTGATATGCTCTTCTGTGCAGAGATAAGTTCTTCATTTGCCTTTTCGTATACTTCTTTGAGTTTTAAAAGGCGGTTTTTATATCTCTCGTATGCCTCTCCTCCTTCTTTGCTGAATATTAAATCTTCAAAGACATCCCTTGTCTTTTTATCCAGTTCAAAAAATGCCACTTCCTTTTCATTAAGGTCTGCCCTTTTCTCTTCTAATATGGACTTATACCTCGCATCTATCTCTGTCAGCCGTGACTTATATGCCTTTTCTATCTCAGTTAACACCTCTGCAAACTCTTTATGATGAACTTCCCCTTTGCCCTGCGCCTTTTTCCTTGACCATATAACCCTTATGGTCTCTTCCCTTGCCAGAATTTCAGGGTTTCCTCCCAGAATTATGTCAACTCCCCTTCCAGCCATCTGCGTTGCTATCGTTACTGCTTTTGGTTTTCCTGCCTGTGCTATGATTGCTGCTTCTGCTTCATGGTTTTTCCCGTGAAGCACCTTATGGGGGATGCCTCTGTGTGCAAGTATTCTGCTTAACCGTTCCGCCTTTTCAATAGAGACAGTCCCCACGAGGACAGGCCGTCCGATTTTGTGCAGTTCTTCTATTTCAGATACAACCTTTTCAAATTTTTCCTTTTCTGTTTTGTATATCTCGTCGTCATATTCTTTTCTGTTTAACTTCTTGTTAGGCGGTAGCACTATAACATCGGTATTATATATCTCCTTGAACTCTACCGCTTCAGTAAGAGCGGTTCCTGTCATCCCTGCAATTTTTTTATAAAGTTTAAAGTAGTTCTGGAAGGATATGGTTGCGAGTGTCTGGTTTTCACTTTCAATTCTTACGCCTTCCTTTGCTTCTATTGCCTGGTGGAGTCCATCACTCCATCTTCTGCCAGGCATAAGCCGACCTGTAAATTCATCTACTATAATAACCTGTCCGTCTTTGACAACATATTCCTTGTCTCTTTTAAAAAAGTTGTGTGCCCGTAGCGCCTGATGGATAAGGTGGACATTCTCCGTATGTGTTCCGTCATAAAGGTTCTGGATGCCGAGCAACCTTTCGCACTTGTGGACACCTTCTTCTGTAAGGGAGACCGTCTCTCCTTCTTCGTCAAGCGTAAAGTCAGTGTCTTTATTCAGTTTCCTTACCAGTTTGTCTATATCGTAGTAAAGGCGGGTTGCTTCCTCTGCAGGTCCTGATATGATAAGAGGGGTTCTCGCTTCATCTATAAGGACTGAATCAACCTCATCAATGATGGCGTAGTGAAGGGCTCTCTGAACCTGCGCCTCTTTACCTATAGCCATATTATCCCTGAGGTAGTCAAAGCCAAATTCACTTGCCACCCCATAGGTAATATCACAGTTATAAGCATCTTTCCTTTGGGCGGGCTTTAGATACAAAAACCGTGAGTCAGCAGGCAGATATGTCGGGTCAAAGATAAAGGCGGAAAGGGTATAAGGGTCTTTTGTTTCCCTGTAAGAGATGATACATCCAACAGAAAGTCCTAAGTAGTGGTATATAGCCCCCATCCACTGTGTATCTCTTTTGGCGAGGTAGTCGTTTACTGTAACAAGATGGCATCCCTTTCCTTCAAGAGCGTTGAGGAATAAAGGAAGGGTAGCAACAAGAGTTTTCCCTTCTCCTGTCATCATCTCCGCTATTTTGCCCCTGTGAAGCACAATACCACCTAATATCTGAACATCAAAGTGCCGCATATCAAGGGTTCTTTTTGCTGCCTCTCTGACGAGAGCAAATGCCTCCACGATTAGATTATCTGCTGGTTCTCCGCCCTGTATTCTTTCCTTCAGGATAGTTGTTTGTTTTTGCATCTCTTCACGGGACATGCGACTTATTGTTTCTTCTCTTTCATTGATTTTTATAAGAAGGTACACCATCTCCTGAAGGAAATGGTATTTTTCTCTATTCAGCAGACGGTTGATAGCATATCTTGTGCCAGGATTAAGAACCTTCAGGTCGGCAAGGAGCTGGTTATAGTATTGTTGCACTGAAAGAACACCTCCGTATTAATAAGTAATAAGTCAAAAGTAATAAGTCAAAACTCAAAACTCAAAACGGCAGACATACCTTTTTCCCCTCGCCACTTTTTCTCTCTTCCCTCGCCCCACTGTGCTACTTTTTCTCCCTCGCCCCTTGTACACCCATTTTTTCCCTCTCCCCATCGGGGAGAGGGATAGGGTGAGGGGTGCCATTTGCCACTCAGTGTGAGGGGTGGCGTAGGCGGGTGCTTATTCTTAGTTGTGCTTACCCCTGTCAATTAAACTGCTTTTTATAGTGCCGGGGGGCAGAATCGAACTGCCTACGCCTCGCTATCGCTCTTTAAGGGGGAGTGATTCTCCCCCTTAATCTTCCCTCTCCAAAGAAGGGGAAAAATACTTTTTCCCCTCGCCCCTTTTGTGGCGCAGGCGGGTGCTTATTCTTAGTTGTGCTTACCCCTGTCAATTAAACTGCTTTTTATAGTGCCGGGGGGCAGAATCGAACTGCCTACGCCAGCCTTTTCAGGGCTGCGCTCTACCAGTGAGCTACCCCGGC
>DAONKS010000020.1:0-7482 GCA_035406305.1 bacterium
ACAGTTGACGATGCGACATTATTTCTTGCAAGGTTTGAGAATGGGGCGCTGGGTTCTTTTGAAGCGACGAGATTTGCAGCAGGCAGAAAGAACGGGCAGAGGTTTGAGATAAATGGAAGCAAGGGAAGCATCGTATTTAATCTTGAAAGGTTGAATGAACTTGAGTTTTACAGTACGGAAGAACCGGAGTATGCCCAGGGATTTAAAACTATTATTACAACTGACCAATCTCATCCATATGCAGCGAACTGGTGGCCTGCAGGACATATTATCGGATACGGGGAGTCGTTTGTTAATATGGTGGCAGACCTTCTCACATCTGTTGCGAAGGGTAAAAATCCAAGCCCTGACTTTTATGATGGATTGAGGTGTCAGGAGGTTCTGGATGCGGTTGAAGAGTCCGCAAAAAGAAAGAGATGGGTAAAGATAAAGAGACACTAAAACTTTTCTCCTTTTTTTGCATCTAATATAATGTAGTCCAAAAAAAGGAGGAGACGATGAAAAGAATAAAAATTGTAGTGGCAGGGGTCTTTGCAGGTATTATTCTGGCGGGTTTTATTTCTTATGCTTTCAATCTGCAGGATAGGGTGTTCTTCAGAAAGCATTCAGCATCTTCAACTCCATATATGCTTACAGGGGAAGATGGGCAACTCCTCACACTGCAAAATTCATTTGTCCGTATAGCGAAACTTGTAAAACCAGCGGTGGTCCAGATAACAACAGAAAAGACAGTTACTTATCGTTACTGGGACCCTTTCCAGGAGTTTGAAAGATTTTTTAATTCTCCATTTGATGACTTTTTTTCTACTCCACGCAGGAGAGAACAGAGCCCGAAGACATTTGAGAGAAAACAGCAGGGGCTTGGTTCTGGTTTTATAGTTGATGAGGACGGATACATTCTTACCAATAACCATGTTATACAGGGAGTGGATAAGATAATTGTTAAATTGCTGGATGATAACCATAACTATGAGGCAAAGGTTGTAGGGACAGACCCCAAAACAGACCTTGCTCTGATAAAGATACAGACAAGAAGACCGCTTCCAATCGTGCGGCTTGGTGATTCAGATAAGATTGAACCGGGTGAATGGGTAATGGCGATAGGGAATCCTATGGGACTTACTGCAACAGTAACAGTGGGTATTGTGAGTGCAAAGGGAAGGTCTGGTTTTGGAATTACACAGTATGAGGACTTTATACAGACAGATGCTGCAATAAATCCAGGTAATTCAGGGGGACCACTCATCAACATCAATGGAGAGGTTATAGGTGTGAATACATTTATTGTCTCCCCTGCGGTTGCGGAAGGGCTTGGTTTTGCTATCCCGATTAACATAGCAAAACAGGTATTCTCACAGTTAAAAGAAAAAGGGAAGGTCGTAAGAGGATATTTAGGTGTATATATGCAGCCGATGGATGAGGAACTCGCAACATCTTTTGGATTAAAAGAGGTAAAAGGCGCACTCGTTTCAAGCGTAATGCAGGGAAGCCCCGCAGAGAAAGCAGGTATTCAGGAGGGGGACATAATTTTGAAATTTGATGGGAAAGATATTAAGGATATGCAGGATTTACAGATGACCGTTGCCAGTACCCCTGTCGGTAAAAAGGTAACAGTTGTTGTATGGAGAAATCAGAAAGAGGTCTCACTTCCACTTGTGACAGGAGAGATGCCATCTGATGAAGAGATAGCAAAGGTGGAGGAAAAGGAGAAATGGAGAGGAATGAGGGTCTCTTTCATAACACCTGAAATAAAGGAACAACTCGGCCTTATGGATACAGAAGGTGTTGTTGTGTTGTCTGTGGAAGAGGGCTCTCCTGCTGAAGAGGCAGGGATTGCTCAGGGTGTTATCATTAAGGAGATAGATGGAAAGAAGATAAAGAATCTCTCTGAATACAGAAATGTTGTAAAGAATATCCCGAGAGATAAGAATGTCCGTGTTCTTATAAACAGAGGAAAACAGAATATATTTGTGATATTAAAGGGTGAAAAATAAAAAACTTTATCAGAAGGCATTAAAACTACTCAGTAAAAAGGGTTATTCAGAGGCAGAATTAAGAGAAAAGATAGGTGGTGATGCAGAAGAAGAGGAGATTGATGAAGTTATTGAAGAGTGTAAGAAGCAGCACTATTTAGATGACAGGGCGCTGGCTGAATACCTGGTGGATAGAAATCTGAAAAGAACCAAAGGTTTCTGGTATATCATCTCTGCCCTTGAAAAGAGAAAGATAAAAGAAGACATAATAGAAGAGATAAAAGATAATTTTGATTTTGATGTTGAGTACAGGAAAGCGGAGGAGTTTGTCCGTAAAAACAGAAAGAAGAAAGGCATCTCCTCCATTATTTTTTCTTTGAAGTCAAGGGGTTTTTCGTATCCTGTGGTAAACAGGGTAGCACGGGAATACTTGCAGCATCCGCCAAAGGCGGATGATGAAAGTGGTCAGTTCTTTTAGAAAAGCAAGAAGAAAAGGCCAGAGATATTCAGAAGGGGTTTCAGGGGGAGCCCCTGAATATCTTAAGGAGATGATGTGTGAAAAGTTCAGAGATAAGGAGTTTATACCTTGATTTTTTCAGGGAAAAGGGACACAGCGTAGTCCCTGGTATCGGACTCATTCCTTTTGATGACCCCACACTTCTTTTTACAAGTGCAGGAATGGTACAGTTCAAAAAGTTCTGGGCAACCGATACACCGCTTCCTTATACAAGGGCAACCACCTGTCAGAAGTGTATGCGTGCAGGTGGGAAGGATAGCGATATTGATAAGATAGGTATCACAGGAAGACACCATACATTTTTTGAGATGCTCGGAAATTTTTCGTTTGGAGATTACTTCAAAAAAGAGGCAATAGAATGGGCATGGGAATTTGTTATTGAACGCCTGAAAATCCCGGAAGAACTTATATGGGTCTCCTATTATGAAAAGGATGATGAAACAAAAGAGATTTGGAAAAAATTTTTACCTGAAGAAAGGATTATACCCCTTTCGGAGAAGGATAATTTCTGGGGCCCAGCAGGAGATACAGGACCCTGCGGTCCCTGTACTGAATTATACGTTGATTTTGGAATAGAAAAAGGATGTGGAAGTAATTGTAAACCTGGTTGTGAATGCGGCAGGTTTTTGGAGTTCTGGAATCTTGTTTTCCCGCAATATGATAAACAGAAGGACGGCTCTCTTGCCCCTTTGAAAAGGAGGGGCGTTGATACAGGTATGGGACTTGAAAGGATTACCCGTATTATGCAGAAGACCAATTCAAACTATGAAACAGACCTGTTTTTACCCATTGTAAAAGAGATTGAAAGAATATCAGGTTATAGTTATGACAGCGAAGAGAAAAAACCATCATTCAGGATAACATCTGACCACATCAGAGCAGCCGTCTTTCTTATAGATGAAAATGTACTTCCTTCAAATGAAGGCAGGGGCTATGTCCTGCGCAGAATTATCAGACGGGCAGAGATAACAGGTGCAGACCTTGATATAAAAGAGCCATTTTTGCATCATTTAAGCGGTGTTGTGATAAACATTATGGGTGATATATATCCTTCTCTTAAAAAAAATTCTGAATTGATAAAAAGGGTCATACATGAGGAAGAGGAAAAGTATTACTATCTTATTAATTCTGCCAGTAAAAACTTTTATATAATCACGGAAAAGGTGAAAGGGAAGACAATCCCTGGAGATATTGCCTTTAAACTGTATGATACATACGGCATTCCTAAAGACCTGCTTGAAGATATGTCTTCCCAGCGAGGGCTTACTGTTGACTGGGATGGGTTTGGAAGGTGTCTTGAAGAGCAGAGAGAAAAGGCAAGGAGTTCTTCAGAGATAGGTGCTAAGAAAATACTCGTAGCAGGCAGTTCAGCATTGAAGGAGACGATATTTACCGGTTATAAAAAGACAGAGGATACCGGCATTTTGAGTGCGGTATATACAGATGAAAAAAGAAAGGTGTTTTACCTTGTACTTGACAGGACACCTTTTTATCCTGAGAAGGGCGGACAGGTTGGAGACAGTGGTGTCATTACGGGTGATGGGCTTGAATTTCAGGTAGGTGACACACAGATAGACGAAAAAGGGATAATATACCACGCAGGGAAGATTATAAAAGGTAGCCCTGATGATTTTATAGGTAGAAAGGTAGATGCGATTGTTTCAAAAGAGTTCAGGAAGCGTGTCTCAATAAATCATACATCTACACACCTGTTACATTATGCCCTCAGAAGTGCAATAGGGAAGGACGTGAGACAGGCGGGTTCTTTTGTCGGGGATAAAAGGTTACGGTTTGATTTTGTGTGTTTCAAGCAACTTTCAGATGGGGATATTGAAGAAGTGGAAAAAATCGTTCAGGACAGGATATTTGAAGATTCGCCTGTAAATGTTGAGGAGATGACACTTGATGAGGCAATGGAGAGGGGCGCGATAGCACTCTTTCAGGAGAAGTATGGAGAAAGGGTAAGGGTGATTAGTACAGGGGATTATCACCGGGAGGTATGTGGAGGCACACATATAGAAAGGACAGGGCAGATAGTTCTCTTCAAAATCACAGGGTTTTCAAGTATCGGGCAGAATTTGAAAAGGATAGAGGCAGTGACATACGGGGAAGCAGTACAGCACCTTAATTTCTATAAAAAGATAGTGGATGATGTAAGCAGGAAGTTCAATACAGAGGCAGGGAAGGTTTATTCTGCAATTGAAAAACTTATTGAGGATAGAGCAGAGAAGGAAAGGACTATAAAAAGGTATGAGGAAAAACTTGCTGCAGAGTTTTCTTCAAAGTTAACAGGGAAAAAGGAAAGATTTATAATAGATAATAAACAGGCATATTTCGTATCAGGGCTGATTGATATCGGAAACAGTGATTTTATAAGTAGTGTTGCTGACAGGATTATGAAAGAGATAAAAGAAGGGGTGGTATTTGTAGGGACTTATTCCAGGGATGGTATGTTATTTGTGGTAAAGGTAAGTTCCGGCTGTTCAAAAAAGTTCCCTGCAAGGGAAATTGTAAAAGAGATATCAGGTATTATTGGAGGGCAGGGCGGAGGAAGTGATACATTTGCGAGGGGGAGTGGTAAAAAACCTGAAAATTACAGCAAGGCAGCTGTAAGGATAAGAGAGGTTTTAAAGATACAGGGGTAACGATGGTAAAGGCAAAAGAGCAGGATAATGAGATTAAACTTTTAGAGCGTATAAAGAAAGGTGATATGGAAGCAAAGGAACAATTTGTAAAGGAAAATCAGGGACTTGTTGTTTATCTCGCAAAAAAATACGCCTTTACCCCTGATATACTTCCTGACCTTATTGCAGAAGGGAATATGGGATTATTAAAGGCAGTTGACAAGTTTGATGCAAAAAAAAAGGTAAAGTTCGGTACATATGCATATTTCTGGATAAAGCGATTTATTATAAGGGCTATTATCCGTGAGTTTGAGGTTCTGAAGATACCTGAAAGATATCAGGAACTGAAAGATAAGGTTGAAGAAGTAAAGAGAGAATATATGTTCAAGAAAGGAGAAATACCAACTGATAAGGAGATAGCAGAAAGTTTGAACCTGCCCGTTGAGGTATTAAAAAAATTGAAAAGATATACATCACAGGTCAGAGTAATATCATCTGATTTTTATGACGGAGAGAAACAGGTAGACCTATTTGATGTAATGGACTTTTCAAAAAGAGAAGAGTTGAATGTCTGGGAGATATTAAGAAACAAAGACCTTCTGAAAAGTATATTTGACAGGTTAAGGGAAAAGGAGAAGAAGGCAAATGTGGAGATGTGGCTTAAAGTACTTGAGATGTATTACGGGCTTGACGGAAAGGTTCCTCTGAGTTATAAAGAGATATCAAAGGAACTTAATGTGAGCCGTCAGAGGATACACCAGGTAAAAAAGACCTGTCTTCAGAAATTAGCAAGGGAGTGGAGAAAAATGAAAAAAGAGGAGGAAAAGAGAGATGACAGAGATAAAATCATTGATAAGGACAATACCTGATTTTCCTAAAAAAGGTATTCTTTTCAGGGATATAACGCCCGTACTTAAAGAGCCCGCAGCGTTCAAAAAAGTTATAGATGCATTTCAGAGGAATACCCCTGTTGATGTAGATAAGGTTGTCGCTATTGAATCAAGAGGTTTTATCTTTGGTGCTGCACTTGCTTTTAACCTCGGGGCAGGATTTGTTCCTGTCAGGAAAAGCGGAAAATTACCAGGCAAGACAATAAAAGCAAAGTATGACCTGGAATACGGGACGGATACACTTGAGATACATGAAGATGCAATAGAAAAAGGTGATAATATTGTTCTCGTTGATGACCTTCTTGCCACAGGGGGAACAGCACTGGCATCCTGTAAACTTATAGAAAAAAGTGGTGGCATTGTAAAAAAGATACTATTTCTGGTTGAACTTGATGACCTTAAAGGAATTGAAAAACTTAAAGGTTATGATGTCTTCTCACTTGTCCATTTCTGATTAAAGCAGTCCCATCTTTATCATCTCTTCTGCTATCTGGACTGCATTTAAGGCAGCGCCCTTTCTTATATTATCTCCAGACACCCACATATCCAGCGCATTTTCAAAAGCAGGATTTTTCCTGAGGCGTCCGACATATACATCATCTTTTCCTGAGACATTGATGGGTACAGGATACCCTGACTTTTCTGGCATATCAATGACCTTAACTCCTGGAGAAGATACAAGCAGTTTTCTTATCTCTTCTATGTCTATCTCATTTTCGCATTCTACAGTGACGGCTTCGGAATGTGCGTTAAAGACAGGGACTCTTACGCAGGTAGCAGATATTTTTATATCCCTGTCTTCAAGTATCTTGTGTGTCTCCTTTATCATCTTTACCTCTTCTGTATAATAACCCGAAAACTCTTTTGAAAGCCCGCCTATTTCAGGGATAACATTAAAGGCAATCTGATAGGGATATACAGAATTTTTAATCTCTGCTCCATCCACATAAGAACGTATCTGTGTTTCAAGTTCATCAACCGCATCTTTCCCTGTTCCTGAGACCGCCTGATATGTGGAGGCAATAATCCGTTTAACCTTATACTGCTTATGAATTGGAAATACAGCCATAAGCATAATGATGGTGGAACAGTTAGGATTGGCAATAAAACCCTGGTGCTGTTTGAGATGTTGCGGATTAACCTCGGGAATTACAAGTGGCACACGGCTGTCCATTCTGAAATCACCGCCATTGTCTATAACGACAGCACCCTTTTTTACCGCTTCCCACCCGAAGAGTTTGCTTGCACCTTTTTCTCCTTCTGTTCCGGCGAAGAATGCAATATCAATACCGTTGAACGAATCAGTCCCTGTCTTTTCTACTTTTACACTTTTACCAGCGATAACCTCTTCTCTTTCCCTTGTGGCAAGTATTTTTAATTCACTGTAAGGAAAATTTCTTTCAATGAGTATCTCAACCATCTTTTTACCCACCATACCTGCCCCGACGACCGCCACATTATATCTCTTCATTCTTCAC
>DAONKS010000020.1:7582-22061 GCA_035406305.1 bacterium
AAGGGATAAGAAAACATTATAGTATCTTTCCCAGAACTTCTCCCATTGCCTTAAAATTCTTTCCATATCTCCTCCATTATATCCTTGAAATTGCCTTCATTAATTTCTCTCTGTCCACAGATGGTCCGATAAGTGAAAGATACATATTTTTCGCTTTGAACAGCTCACCTGCTATATCCTTCACATTTCCTGAATTCACCCTTTTTATTTCTTCTACGGTCTCCTTTATTGATATGACTTTCTCCCTCAGCAATCTCTGTTCTCCCATCCATAACATATATTCTAAGTTGTCTTCCAGTTCCATAAGAATCTGTGAGATGATAAATTTTTTAGCCCTTTCCATCTCATTCTGTTTTACTCCATTATCTCTTATCTTCTTCAGTTCATCGGTGATTGCAGAGACCGCCTTCTCTGTGTTTTCCGGGGAGACACCGGCATAAATGAGGTATGCGCCTGTATCCTGATAGTGTTTTGTCATCCCTTTTATTGCATAGGCAAGCCCCATCTCTTCCCTTATCCTGTTGAAGAGGCGGCTGCTCATATTCCCTGCAAGTATAGTATTGAGGACTGCCAGCGGATACCTTTTTCTGTCAGCCCTGCCTGGAGCAAGTCCACCCATTACTATATGTGTTTGTTCTGTTTTTTTGTTAAGTACTTTTATCTTTGGCCCTGCCGGTTCTCTTTTCCATAAGACAAAGGTATTGTCGGCTTTTTTCGGGACAGGGGATAGATATTTCTCAACAGCCCTTCGCATAGTCATCTCATTTATATTTCCGGCAATACTTACCACGATATTTTCAGCAGTATAAAAGTTTTTAATGTAACGGTGCATATCTTCCTTTTCAGTTCTTTTTATACTTTCAACAGTTCCTACAATGGGCTGTCCAAGTGGATGGCCATTATAAAGTGTCTCATCAAATAGTTCAAATACATACCTTGCAGGAATATCTTTATACATATTGATTTCTTCTATGATAACATTTCTCTCCTTCTCTATGTCCTTCCTTTTCAAAAGAGGGTTCTGTATCATATCTGCAAGGACATCAATACTCAACTCAAGATATTCTCCTAAAATCTTTATCCAGTAACAGGTTGCCTCTTCTGATGTGAATCCGTTAAATGTTCCCCCTACACCCTCTATTGCTTCCTTTATCTGTTTATAATTTCTCTTCTTCGTGCCCTTGAAAAGCAGATGTTCTATGAAGTGTGAAATACCAGAGATATTTTCTGTTTCAAACCTGCTGCCTGCCTTTATCCATATACCTGTAGAGACAGAATGGAATTCAGGGATGTGTTTGTATATAACTCTTATACCATTGTTTATTTTAAATTCCTGCCATTCCATTATTTTTCCCCTTTCCTTTTTTGTTCTACTGCGGGGGCAGAAAAAATGCTTGACATTTATTATAACTTTGTTATTATATCCTGACAAGTAGGCCACTTATTAAGATAGAAAAGGGGGAAGATAAAATGAGAATCGGCTTTATGATGGGCTTTGATAAGGAGAGAATAGAATTTGCAGAGAAGGCGGGCTTTAAGTCCTGTGAGTTAAGGGTCTCTCGCGAAGATGAATTTTTTCCCGGGAAGGATGGCTGGAAAGATAAGGCAGAGGAAGTTGTGGACTATTATAAAGAAAAAAACATAAGGATTTCCTGTCTTGCTGCCTTTTACGTTAACCATATGGATAAAGAGAAGGCAGATGAGTATAAGAAACTTGTAAGGGATTCCATCATCCTTGCTGAAAGGATGGGTGTAGGTGTGGTGGCTGGATTTTCTGGGAGGGTTGTGGGGAAGCCACTAAAGGAAAGCGTCTCGTTTTTCAAGAAAATATGGAGCGAACATTCAAAATTTGCAGAAGACCACAATATAAAAATTGCATTTGAGAACTGTCCGATGGGTGAATTCCATACACCGTCCAATGGGATAAATTTTATGAGTACCCCTGAGATGTGGGAAATTGCTTTTAATGAAGTTCCTTCAGATGCGATTGGACTTGAATGGGACCCCAGCCATCTTATCTGTCAGTTTATAGACCCTGTGATTACACTGAGGAGATTTGGCACAAAGGTATATCATGTCCACGCAAAGGATGCGCATATAAACCAGGACATCTTGAAACAGTATGGTATATGGTATCAGGGAGCAATTGAACACTGTTTCCCCGGATTGGGAGATACAAACTGGGGGCTCTGTATAAAAGAACTTTTAAGGCAGGGATATAAAGGAGACCTGAATATAGAGGGCTGGCATGACCTTGTATATATAAGAGAGAGAGAAGATGAAGGGCTTATAAATGCCTTTAAGTATTTAAGCAGGTTTGTTGTTCAGGACTGAGGAGATGAAAATGAAAAAGATACTTTATGTATACGGAGGACCTGAGTTTCATCCGACAGAATGGGCAGGGCAGCAATTGAAAGGGATGCTGGATGGTGATGGGCGGTTCAGGATGGATATGACATCTGACCTTGATGCCTTTGCTTCTTTACCTTCCAGTGGATATGATGCAGTTGTTGTATATACGACAGGTTTCAAGGATGACCTTACTCCGGAAAGGGAAAAGGGGCTTCTGCAGTTTGTAAGAAATGGTGGTGGATTTGTGGGGATACATTCAGCAACAGACAGTTTCAGAGGTAGCCGCAGGTATATAGAGATGATTAATGGAGAATTTCTGACACATCCGGAACACCATGAATTTTCTGTTTCTGTGGTTGATAAACAACACTATATTACAGTGAGGATGCCGGATTCCTTTTCTCTCTATGATGAGATGTATCACCTTCAAAACTATGACCCTTCAAGGTCAAATCTTCTATTTAAAACAGTATGGCAGGGGAAAGAAATTCCTGTGGGTTATGCAAGGGACTATGGAAAAGGGAAGGTTGTTTACATCTCGTTAGGACATACTAAGGAGTCGTGGAACAATTTTGAGTTTCAGAAGATTCTTGTAAGGGCGATTGCATATAGTGCAGGTTATCAATTAACAGATAAGGTTATAAGATGCGGTATCCTTGGATATGGTCCTGCCTTTAATATGGGGAAGTTGCATACTGGCTGGATAGATGCTGTACCGGGGTTAAAGACAGTTGCTGTGTGTGATGCCAACCCTGCAAGGGTGGAGGCAGCGAAGCAGGAACTGCCAGAACTTAAAGGATATTTTACAGACCTCTCTGATATGCTGAAGATGAAAGAACTTGACCTTGTTGTGGTTATACTTCCACACAATCTTCACGCACCTGCTGTCCTTCAGTGCCTTGATGCAGGGAAAAATGTTGTTGTAGAAAAACCGTTCTGTATCACAGTTGAAGAAGCAGATGCAATGATTGAAAAGGCGAGTTCTTCAGGACTGATGCTGAGTGTATTCCATAACAGACGATGGGACCCCGACTATATATTAATCAGGGAGATTGTAAACAGAGGAGTGATAGGCAGTGTATTTCATATAGAGTGCGGATTCTCCAGTTATGTACATCCTGGCTTCTGGTGGCGTTCAGATAAAAATGTGAGTGGTGGTGTGCTATATGACTGGGGTGCACACTTCCTTGACTGGGTGTTGAACCTTGTTAATTCAAAGGTGATAAGTATTACAGGGGAACTGAAAAAACTTGTCTGGAATGCGGTTACCAATGAGGACTATGGGGAGATATACATAAGGTTTGAAAATGGAGTAACAGTTGATTTTGTAATCTCCAATATAAGTGCAGTACCAAGACCAAAATGGAGAATTCTGGGTACAAAAGGTGCGATAGAGCAGACAAAGGGAGATGAAATAACACTTGTAAGTTATGTTTCAGGGATACGTCAGGAAGGTCGTGTAGCAGTGCCAAAAGGTTCACTTGACAACTGGAGGCAGTACTACAGAAATATAGCAGACCATCTTTTAATGGGGGAAGAACTGCTTGTAAAACCGGAACAGGCGAGAAGGGTCATTGCTGTCCTTGAAGAATGTGAAAAGGCATCAAAAGAAAAGGGCATACTTTCAATATAAAGGGAGGAAGATGTGGATGAAAAAGAAAGAATTAGATGGTTTGAGGAAGCAAGATTCGGTATGTTCATACACTGGGGTGATTATTCTGTGCTCGGCAGGGGAGAATGGGTAATGTTTCAGGAAAATATCCCTGTATCTGAATATGAAAAATTAGCAGACAGATTCAAACCGCCCAGAAGTTTTTCTCCTCTGGAATGGGTGAAACTTGCGAAGGATGCAGGTATGAAGTATATGGTGTTAACCACAAGGCACCATGATGGTTTCTGTCTCTTTGATTCAAAGGTGAGTGATTTCACATCTGTAAACCGTGCTGCAGGAAGGGACTTTATAAAAGAATATGTGGATGCCTGCAGGAAGGTGGGTATGAAAATAGGTTTTTATTATTCACTCATTGACTGGCGGATGCCTGTGTCCTGTGAGGGGCCGGAGAAAAATCCTTCCGGGTGGAAGAAGTATGTAGCGGATGTTGTCCACCGTCAGGTGGAAGAACTGATGACAAACTACGGGAAGATAGACATCCTCTGGTATGATGGCAGTTTCTATATCAATAACCGGAGGACTGTGGCGACAACAGCAGAGCACTGGGATGCAGAAAAACTCAATGCTATGGTCAGAAGATTACAGCCGGAGATTATCATCAATAACCGTTCAGGGCTACCTGAGGACTTTGATACCCCTGAGCAGCACATTACCCCTTCTCAACCGGAAAGGATGTGGGAGAGCTGTATGACTATAAATAAACACTGGGGATATTTTGCCACTGATGACCTGTATAAGCCAGCAAAGGAACTGGTGCATATACTTACTGCCTGTGTTTCAGGTGGAGGAAACCTTCTTCTGAATGTAGGACCAAAACCTGATGGGACAATACCGGAAGAGGCAATTGTAAGATTAAAAAAGATAGGAAAGTGGCTGAAGGTAAACGGCGAAAGTATTTACGGTACGAAAAGGGCATCACTTGACACAGGAACAGCTGGATGTGCATCAGAAGGTAAGGACTGCTACTATATATTTGTCCACTGGTGGCCTGGCAAAACCCTCACACTTCCTTACATAAAAGAAGAGATAAGTTCTGCATGGGTGCTTTCTACAGGTAAGAAAATTGGTCTGAAACGGGAAGGCGACCGGCTCATTCTTAAAAATCTACCTGAAGAACCGCCTGATGAGCTGACAACAGTTATTGTGCTTAAAAAATGAAAAATGGAGAAATACAGGGAACTTAAAAAAAGATATGATGATAGAATAGAAGAAAGAAAGAGGCGACTTAAGGACTTCTGGGATGGAAAGGACATAGGCAGACCACCACTTTCTTTTATTCCTTACTCTTATGAACCACGTCAGATATTTGATGATGTAAATTTACAGATGGAGAAGGCATACAGATACTTTACAACCATTATGGAACTGCCGGGTGATAATATACCTGTCTTCTGGCCTGATATGGGCACGGTCTGCCTTGCTTCTCTCTTTGGCGGAGAACTTATAAGGGAAGGCAATGGACATAACATCTGGATTAAACCCGCCTTTACTTCTACTGAAGAACTCCGTTATATTGAAGCCCCTGATTTGTTGAATGCACTTGTAAAAGAAGAGTTTGACAGGTGCAGAAGATGGCGTGACTTAACAGACGGGTTCGGATATATAGCACCGCCTGATATGCAGGGTCCTGTGAACCTTGCCATACTCGTTATGGATGCAAATGAGTTTTTTGTCGGGATGTATACAGAACCGGAACTCATACACAAACTTTTGAGGTTATGCACAGAGGTCATATCGGGTGTCCTTGATATGTATCGCAGGGAGTTCGGTGATGCATTTGTTCCTGTCACCTGGCCATATATATGGTTTCCGGATGGGATGGGCGTATCACTCACACAGGACTCGCTTCCATTCCTTTCACCTGAACTATACAGGAAATTTGAGTTGCCTTATGTGAAGGATATATCTGAAAGAAATGGAGGTGTCTTTGTCCATTGCTGCGGTAAGTTTGAACATAACCTTGAAGTTATGAAGGAAATACCAGGATTGAAAGGGATAGATGCTTCCTATCCATTGAGCCATATTGAGAAGATAGTGGAGGTTCTCGGGATGGATATAGTGATTACTCCAAATTTAAACTCAAAAGGGATTGATGAGTTCCCTTCCTACGAGAGATATGTTGAGCATCTTATTAAAACACTTCCTGATGTAAGGTTCTGGTATATACTTCCTGCTGACAGCCCTGAAAGCCATTTTAATGCTGATGCCACAATAAAAACACTGAAGATTTTGAAATTAGACCATATCGCCAAAGAATTTCAGCGGGTCATAACTTCTATCTCCAGCAATTTTAAGTAGCAGAACAATACACATTACTTGACACAGCAGTTTTTGTAGTCGTGGGGCGGTACCTCCTTATCTCACGCAGGAAACGCGATAAGATGGAGGTTTTATGAAACCCTTAAATCTGAAATGTGAAGGTTTTTGTAATCCTGTGGGGGTAGATACCGAACATCCCCGTTTAAGCTGGATAGTTACAGATAAAGAATACGGGCAGAAACAAACTGCTTACAGAATAGTGGTGACATCTTCTGTAGGAAAATTATCCAGCGGTGATTATGATATGTGGGATACCGGTAAGGTGAAATCAGGAGAGACGCTGGATATAAAGTATAGAGGCAAAGAACTTAAAAGCAGACAGAGGTATTACTGGCAGGTACAGATATGGGACAGAGATGGAAGGCCGGGAGAGAAATCGGATACAGCATTTTTTGAAACAGGCCTTTTGAAAGAAGATGACTGGAAGGCAAACTGGATAGCAGGTAGACAATTCAGTAAATCTCCTTTATTTAGAAGGGAGTTCATCCTCCGTAAAAAGGTTAAATCAGCGCGTCTTTATATATGCGGTCAGGGTATATATGAAGTATATATCAACGGTTATCCTGTAACTGATAATGTTTTACATCCTGTTATCAGTTATTACTCAAAAAGGATGTATTATGATACATATGATATAACACACCTTTTGAAAGATGGGAAAAATGTTGCAGGTGTCTGGCTTGCACCTGGATGGTTTGGAGACCCTGACACATGGATGGAGATGAAGATATCCGTGCCCCTGCACCGCTTTCCATATCCACCGCACTGTTTGATAGCACAGATTGAAGTTTTCTATGATGACGGAGAAGTGGAAACTATATGTACGGATGAGTACTGGAAAACAGAAGACAGTCCGCTTACTCCTGTTCCATCTTACTGGAAATATTGCTTTGGGTTTTCCGGTGAGATATATAATGGGACAAAGGAGATACAAGGATGGAATGACCCTGTATTTGATGATAGCCAGTGGAGTAAGATAAGTTATGTTCCTTCGCCGACAAATAAACTCAATGCATGTATGATAGAACCAAATAGAATCAGAAATAAAGTTGAACCGATAAGGCAGGAATTTATAAAAAAGGGGAAAAGCAATGCAGAATTGATAGAGATATTGAACAGATATAATACCTGGAATGGTGGAACAACATTCAGCCCGCAGGTATGGTTTTTTGATGAGTGGCAGAAGACATATAGATATTCCATAGAACGATACGGCGATAATTTTAAGGGTGGTTTCATATATGACCTGGGCAGACATATCTCCGGGTGGATTGATATCAGGGTTAAAGGAAAAAGAGGAGACCGTGTATGTCTGTTCGGGCTTGACTCTTATGTGCTTTCAGGAAAGAAAGAAGGGGAGATTGTAAGAGAGCATTTCATACACAGGGCTGTAAGATATGTGCCCGTCTTTTTCTTCGGGAATGGGAATGAAGAACCAGAGATTCTCAGTATATGCGGGCTGGATATAAGCAATGATGTTGAAAGTACCGGTAATTTTTCCTGTTCGGATAAAAAACTTACAGAGATAGCCGGTGTTATAAAAAGGACTATTGAAGCACATATGCTCAGCGGTATGATGATGGACTCCTGGCAGGAGAGATTTGGAACATTTATTCCTGGAGAAGCGACTATTTATAACTGGAATGTGCATCAACTGTGCAGAAAACTCATCATAGATTTTTCTGACCAGCAGGAACCTGATGGCAGGTTTACAATGTTTGGAGCACCAATCTCTCTTGACTATCCCGCCTTAAAAGAATCTCTTGTTTATCTGCCCTGGCTTACATACCTTTACTACGGAGATATTGACATCCTTAAGGTATCGTATCCGGTAATTAAAAGATATACCGCACATATTATTCCTAAACATAACCTTGAAGAGAGGACCTGGAGACCATTAAGTTATGGACGTGCTGAATCGGGATATGGAGACCACGGCAGGCCTTATGCCCGCTGGTATGACCCGCATACAGGTGACCTTTATGAAACCATGAATATGGTGGGATATTTTAGAGTAGCAGAGAAGATAGCACTCATTGCAGGTGAAAGGGAAGATGCTGAAACGTACAGGAAGGTACAGAAAAAACTTGTAGAAAAATGTAATCGTCAGGACTTTTTCAATAGAAAAGAAGGTTTATACGGTGGCGGTGACCAGGGATGTCATTCGCTGGCACTTGCACTGGATATTGTACCTGATAAATTACGTGAAAAGGTAGCAGGGCAGCTTCTCAAGGATATTATGGAAAACTATAAAGGGCATCTGAATACAGGATTTGGAGGTACGGTATTTCTCCTTAAAACATTAGTTAAATTGAACCGTCCGGATGTAGCCCGTATCATCCTTACAAATGAGACACCTCCGAGTATATGGAGTATGCTGAAACATCCACTGAGCCCGGAGAGGTTGACAATCCTGCCTGAGTTTTATACCGGAGGTATGATACCGCATCCTGGATTATCCAGTACAGGGTTCTGGTTTTATCAGTCCCCGGGCGGCATTATTCCTGATGAGTCAAGGCCTGGTTTCAAACGGTTTACAATAAGGCCACAGATAGACCCTGCAATTGAATGGGCAAAAAGTGAGTATAACTCGGTCAGGGGTAAAATTTCAAGTGAGTGGGAAAACAAAAATGGAAGGGTACTTATAAAAATCACTGTGCCATATAACACAGAAGCCATTGTTTACATCCCGGGTGAAAGCCCGTGTGTAATGAAAGGAGAAAAAGGCGTTAGAGAAAAACGAACTTTACAGAACTGTACCATCTTTAAGGTAAATGGGGGCACATATCATTTTGAGTACATCCCTGATATTCAGAGAAAATAAGGTAAGAAATGGTAATAGCATCTGTAGAGTTTGAAAGATGGGAAGAGAAGATAAAAAAATCAGCGAGACCCCGGGTATTTATCCATTATGGTTCAAAAGAAAGAAAATCGCAGGATTATACATCTGGTGAATCTGAGAGAGAAGCCCCAGAAAGGATGTGAGGTGGAGATAAAAAATAAGAATGTAAAATCCATAGATGTCCTCTATCCACCCACTGACATAAAACCTGAATGGAGAATAAGTAAAAAAGATAAAAAGATAAAAATTATATTTTAGGAATGCCGAATGATTGAAATTAAAAATATTCTAATGTAAAATACAACTCTATGAACAATCTTGAGAGATTTAAGAGGACTTTGAATTTTGAAAATGTTGACCATCCTCCGATAGAGCCCCATCTTATTATCTGGGAGGATACGCTTAAGAGATGGCATAAGGAAGGATATCCTGAAGGTGCAGACATCTTTGAATATTTCGGGCTTGAAGGACTAAAGTTTGTGTATGCAGGCCCTGATACAGGACCATACCCTCATTTTGAAGAGAAGATACTATCTGAAACTGAAAGCGAGGTCATAAAAATAGACAGGTATGGCAGAAAAATTAAGGATTTCAAATATTCAACAACTATGCCTGAATGGCTTGAATTCCCGATAAAGAATAAAGATGACCTTGAAAGGGTAATTAAGGAAAGGTTTGACCTTTCACTTCTCAACGAAAGATGGCCTGTTGATTTCAGTGAAAATATAGAAAAATGGAAGAATGAAGAAAGGGATTATGTCCTGTTTCTTGACGGGGGATGCTACTATGGTATTTTAAGGAATTTAGCAGGTGTTGAATATGCTTCATATCTTTTTTATGATGCCCCTGATTTAGTTGACGAATTGTTTGAAAGGGTGAATATAATATGTATTGAAGGGATAAAAAAAGTACTTTCTGAAGTTAAGGTTGAGTATCTCGGGTTTGGTGAGGATATTGCTTATAAGACATCAACCCTTGTATCCCCATCTATGTTTAAAAATTTTCTCTTCCCGAGATATAAGAAGGTATGTGAAATGGCGAGTAAGTACGGGGTGGATATAACCCTGTATGACAGTGATGGGAATCTCAATCCTTTTATGGAATTATATTTTGAATCTGGAATAGATGGTTTTATTCCCTGTGAGGTTGCTGCTGATATGGACCCTGTGGATTTAAGAAGAAGATATGGAAAGAAGATAAAAATGATGGGAGGACTTGACAAAAGAAAATTTACAAAAGGGAAGGAAGAGATAAAAGAAGAGGTGTATAAAAAGATACCTGTTATAGAAGAGGGCGGTTATATCCCCGGAATTGACCACTCTGTATCTTCTGATATATCCTTTGAAAACTTTTCTTACTATATCAAAGTTCTGAAAGAAATCTACGGAATGAAATAGGAGTGAGAAAATGGCTGATATGAGATATGAAACATTAATGGGAAGAGGGCCTAAAAAAATTGTACACTGGGAACACTGGTCCAATCCGGATGCTGCAACCTATATTTCAGGTATAGATTTTTACCGGCATCCTAAAAGATGCATGGAAAAAATTAATGAGATGTACCCTTTCTTATATTTGCCTGTTCCTGCGAGTGATGACCCATTGCCACGGCCTGAAGAGCAGGAAGATAAAGGTAAGGGACGATGGGGGCATACCTGCCGTGATTACTGGCAGCAGGAAGAAGCAAAACATTTTTTCAAAGACATCAATGAGATGTTAAAATTCAGCCCGCTTGAAAATGCTGATTTTTCATCCTGGAAGATTCCTGAAGCGGGGGACTACAGGGATGAAGAAAAGATATATCAGAGGTTCAGAAAAAACTTTCCTGCTGAATGGGACGATAATCCACCTGAGGGCTCATGGGAAGCAGGGGCAGGTTTTTATAATACGATGTTTATGTGGCCCATCCTCGTCTTTGGATACGAGAACTTTTTAAGTATCTGCCTTGAGCCTGAATTTGAAAGAATTATGGAAGAGTTCGCTGAGATTAACCGCCGTGTATTCCGTGCTATCGCACGACTTCCTGTAAACTGGGTATGCTGCCATGATGACATTGTAACGACAGGCGGTCCTTTATGCAGTCCTGCATGGATGAGAAAGTATATCTTTCCAAGATATGAAGAGTTCTGGAGTATACTTAAAAATGCCGGGAAAGAGGTTGTATTTATGTCCGATGGGTGTCTTGATGTTTTTATTGATGACCTTATGGCTCTTGGAATTCGCGGGATAATCAGTGAGCCATATACAAATTATAAGCCGGTAGCGAGAAAATATAAAGATTGTTTTCTTGCAGGAGAGGGCGATGTAAAAGTACTGATGAGAAACAATCCAGAAGAGATTAAAAATATGGTTATTTCTATGGTGGAAACAGGGAAGATGTGCGGGGGATATATGATGTGTATAGGGAATCATATACCGTTTAATGTTCCTCCTCCTGCTGTAAAACTGTATTTTGACCTTTCGGCAGAAATAGGGTACCGTTGAAAATGGAAGAGAAAAAAAGCCGTCTTGAAGAAATAGTGGTGAAAACCCTGAAACCTGATGAAGTGAAAATTTTCAGGGGGACATTTAATCTTATGCATGTGATGACAGCAGATGGGACTCTTTACAGGGGGGTATATGCTATAAGAGCATTTCCTATAAAATGTCCGGATAAGTTTATATTCCTTTTTTACTATGATGAAAATGACAGGGTTCAGGAGATAGGTATGATAGAAGACCTTAATATGTTTCCTGATGATTACAGACAGATTATTCTGGCTGCAATGCGGAAGCAGTACTTTGCATATATGATAGAAGCCATATATAGTATAAAACTTGAGTTTGGTGTATTGCACTTTGAGGTTGAAACAGATAAAGGACCCAAGGAATTTTATATGAGATGGGCATCTCACAGGACACTTGACTTCGGAGAGAAAGGAAAGATTCTCCTTGATATATTTGATGATAGATATATACTCCCTGATATAGAAAAACTTACCAGGTCAGAACAGGACCTCTTCACCCGTTATATCTACTGGTAATAAGTGAAAACTGTTCTGAAAATTTTTCGGCTATAAACTCCCCTCACCTTTATTCCTCTCCCCGGGCCTGTTCGCCTCAGGCGAACCTGTCCGCCACAGGCGGATGGGGAGAGGGATGAGAGAAGGGGTTCTTTCTAATCTACCCATCTGACTTGTCCGCAGTAAAAATCTATGGTATCATTTTCCCTTGAATTCTTTTATAGAAAACGGAGAGAAAAAAATGATATTGAGAGGTAATGCCCATAAGTTCGGTGATGATATAAATACTGACTATATTATTTCAGGCAAGTATAAGTTTAAAACGCTTGATATGAAAGAACTTGCAACACATCTAATGGAGGATATAGCCCCTGAATTCTACAAAAAGATAAAAGAGGGTGACTTTATTGTTGGCGGAAAAAATTTTGGGTGTGGCTCAAGCAGGGAACAGGCACCACTTGTTATAAAATATGCTGGAATACCAGCTGTGATTGCTAAAAGTTTTGCGAGGATATTCTTCAGGAATGGCATAAATGTGGGACTGGTGCTTATAGAGGCAGATACGGATGGAATTGATACAGGTGATACAGTAGAAGCAGATATTGAAAGAGGTGAGATAAAAAACATTACAAAGGGTACTGTTATAAAATCGTCAGTGCTCCCTGAATTTATGTTAAAGATTATAAAGGCAGGCGGTGTTGTTAACTATATAAAAGAAAATAAGGGGTTTAAATTGTAAGAGAGATTTGTAATGGGATATAAAATTACTCTTATACCCGGTGATGGGATAGGACCTGAAATTACTGATGTTGTGAAGGAGTGTATAGAAGCAACAGGTGTGGATATAGAGTGGGATATACAGGAGGCAGGTGAGTGTGCTATTGAAAAGTATGGGACACCTATCCCTGAAAAGACACTGGAGTCCATAGAAAAGAATAAGGTGTGCCTTAAAGCACCTCTCACTACACCTGTGGGGAGTGGCTTCAGAAGTGTGAATGTATATATCAGACAGTACTTTAACCTTTATGTCTGTCTGAGGCCATTTAAATTCTACGAGGGTGTTAGAAGTAAATACAGTGATATTGATATTATAGTGGTAAGGGAGAATATGGAAGACCTTTATGCGGGAGTTGAGTTTCAGCAGGGGATGAAAGAGACAGCGGAGCTCATTGATTTTATAGAGGAAAAGACAGGGCAGCGGATAAACAGGGATTCAGGGATAAGTATAAAACCCATATCCATAACAAACTCTGAAAGGATTGTGCGGTTTGCCTTTGAATATGCAAGAAAAAACAGAAGAAGGAAAGTTACAGCAATCCACAAGGCAAACATAATGAAGTTTACTGATGGCCTTTTTCTTGATGTAGCAAGGAGGATTGCTCAGGAGTACAGTGATATTGAGTTTGAGGATAAAATTGTTGATAATATGGCTATGCAACTGGTCCAGAAACCTGAACTTTACGATGTGCTTGTATGTCCGAATCTTTACGGAGATATACTTTCCGACCTGTGTGCGGGACTTGTTGGTGGACTTGGGCTTTCGCCAGGAGCCAATATAGGAGAGGATGTAGCGGTTTTTGAAGCAACGCATGGCAGTGCCCCAAAATATAAAGGGCTTAATAAGGTAAACCCTTCCGCCCTTCTTCTTGCAGGGATTATGATGCTTGACTATATAGGAGAAAGTGAAAGGGCGACGAAACTTGAACAGGCATTAGCAGAAGTGATAAAAGAAGGAAAGTATCTCACATATGACTTCAGAGACCCTGGCGATACAAACTATGTCGGAACAAAAGAGATGGGTAAGGCAATCATAGAGAAGATAATGCAAAATTCAAAACTCAAAAATTAAGACGGAAACAGGAAATATACAATGGTTACAGTTGTGGTTGGAACCCAGTGGGGAGATGAGGGAAAAGGTAAGATTATTGACTACCTTGCGGAAGGTATGGATATTGTAGCAAGATATCAGGGTGGAGGTAACGCAGGGCATACTGTGGTCTTGAAAGACAAAAAATATGTCTTCCATCTTGTACCATCAGGCATCCTTTATCCTGATAAGATATGTGTTATAGGTAATGGGGTGGTGCTTGACCCTGTATCACTTTTTGAAGAGATTGATTATCTTGAAAAAAGTGGTGTTTCTGTGGAAGGTCGGCTTTTCATAGCAGAGAATGCACATATGACACTACCATATCACAAGATACTGGACCAGATAGAAGACAAATTTCGTGGCAGGGGTGCACTGGGAACAACAGGAAGAGGGATAGGAACAACATATGCGGATAAGTTTAA
>DAONKS010000021.1:0-21215 GCA_035406305.1 bacterium
TTTTCTTCTTCCCAATATATATAAGAAAAGTCTGAAAAGTTGACATTTCTAAAAAAAATACGGTATAACTATCTTGTTAATAAGAAGAGTAATGAGATGGAAAAAGAAAAAGAGAGTGAGAGAGAGATATATGAAAAAGAGATAGCATATCTAGACCTTAAGAACAAAATAGTGAAAGAAATTCATCCTATTCTATTATCTCTGATAGTTCCCATATTAAGTGATAAGCAATTTGACTTCTTTACAACTATTTTGAAAAAAGACTTGAAAATTCCCCAGGAGGACTCATTTTTCCTATCTTTTTATTGCGAAATCCAACCTATAATAGGGGAATGTAAACAAAATCCATTGTTCCTAACCCCCAGCCAAAAAGAAGAGATAAAAAATACTTTTCTTCAACTTCTGGAAAAATGGAAATTTAAGAATAGAATTACTTATCACAACGGGGAAGACAACCCCTATTGGGATAAAATATCATACCAACCAAAATATTTTTTGCCCAAAGCTCCAGGACTTACACTGAGGACTTTTGCTAAAAACAAAGGAATTGATTATAATTCGCTTATGTATTTCATCCGTAAATATCCTTTAACAATGGCAACTTACCTAAACCTAAATATAAAAGATAGACCCCACGAAAAACTATACTATATTAAACAAACTGATTATTCTAACGATAATAATATAGACCCTGAAATGATATATTATCTTATTAAAGCATACCAGAGAATAAAAAAGATTTATTCGTTTTGGTTAGCTCTTCTTAAGTGGGAAAAAAAATTAACAAAAAGCGGTGCTACCAAGTGGATACAAAGAAAAATAAAAATGGGTATTGTGCCTCCTGATTTTTTCTATTCTGCATCGTATATTAAAAAATCAGAACAATCCCATATAGAGTTACTCCACAAAATTGATAAATCCCAAAAAGAACCCGTCATTCCTAAAGAACAATGGAACCCTCCAGATAAAACAATATTGTCTTTTCAAGAAATTAGAATGTTATTTAATCGTTTAGAATATATCTTACAAGAGAAAAAAAATGAATTTAATAAACTCTTACAAGAGGCAAAAAATGAATATAATAATAAACCCTTGCAAACTATAAAAATAAAAGACCTTCTTTTAAACCCCGTAGAACATAGAGAGGAAAACTAATCTTTCTTATTTACTCTGTCTCTTATTTCACGGAAGACAGGAATATTAAAAAAAATAAATAAAACTATACAAATCAATATAAGCCACTCATATATATCTTTCTTCCTAATCAAAGATACTCTTATTCCACGGAGAAAATCATTAGAACTATTCTCTATTACCCTGATTGTTACATATAAAAACAATCCTATTCCGTAGGCAATTAAAGTATTTAAAATAAACCTTTTTATGATATTTAAGGTGTTCAACATACTCTTTTTTATAATACTTTTGTTTTTTATTACAATTATTATGCTACATATAAATAACCCTATTATATATATAGGAATTCCTATTCTCACAAATAATTTAACCTTTGTAGGTGTTTTATCTGATGATATGCCTGATACTTTTTCAATCATTGCTTGCCTTACCTTACCCTGTTCCTCTGGTGGTAATTGTAAAAACATATCATCTTGTTTAAGTAAAAAATTCACCACCTTTATTTTTTCTGTATCAGGCAACTCATAAAACAATGGGTCATTAAAAACATTACCTATATTCATTTTAGCCCCTGATGTCTCTAATGGAAGCGCATTATATAAAATTCCCTCTCTACTTTTCTGATATAATGTATTGTTTTCATTCATCGGCTCAATTCTAATACATAAATACAACCCTATCCCACAACTAATAAAAATAATTAAAACGAGATACCTCTTTATAATTCGTAATAGCCACATAATACCACCCCTCTTATTTTTACTGGCAAAGGAAAAGATAGAACAAGGGGGAAAATCTCTACAAGCCATTCTTTCACTAAAAAACACGCTATTGCAAGAGTTAAACAACCTAAACTCAATAACATCATCAAGATTTTCCCAATTATCAAAATTAATCTATTTCCTCCATTACTTTCTATTTCTACTTTCATTTACCCCCTTTTTAAAATCACCCAAAACCATCTCCATAAGAGCCGTTCTTTTATCCTTTCTAACCACATTATATCTCAAAATTTAAATTCAAGAAAATATATAGTCCGTCAGGGGGGGTATTACATAAACTAATAAAAAATGTCTGCCTAACCTTGTGCCATATTTGTGCCATAAAAGGGGGAAAAATTGTGAAATCTTGGGAAACAATGTGAAAACAAAAAAGTGAGTAAATCCCTTGATACACAATCAATTTACTGATTTTTCAAGAAACTTATAAAATTGCCCTGATTGGAGCCACAGTCCAGTGCTCTATCCACTGAGCTACACCCACCATATATGGCAAATAGCAAATGGCAAGTGGCAAATACTAAAAAATTATATGCTATATTTTAAAATTATTATGGTTTAAAGTAAAGACCTAAATTTCCTTATTTTCTTTACAAGCCGTTCAAACTTTTGGTAGAGCCCTTCAAATGTTCTGCCATCAATATATCCGATTTTTAAAGCGAAAAGCAAGATTGAAATTGTCTCGTAGAGTGACCGAATAGAGAAATTAAGAAAATTTTTAAATTCTTGTTTTGAACTACTCCCTGCCCCTTCAGCAATGTTATTAGAAATTGAAAGCACTGCAGACCGTAATTGATTTCCTAAACTATTTTGAATTTTTGAAGGAACCTTTTCAGATAGCAAAAATATCTCAACTCCTAAATCAACTGCTTCTTTCCAGATATCCAGTTCTTCAAACCTTAACATTTCACTACCCTTCCCCTACTTGCCAGATACTACCTGTTATTCACCACTTGCCATTTGCCACTTGCCATTTGCTACATGCCATTTGCTAATTTAGTGCGCCTGGCCCGACTCGAACGGACAACTTATCTCAGGAGGGGGGAAGTGTCCCCCCTTCCTGAAGTAGTTCTCCCCCCTCTTTTAATTGGGGAACGATACCTTTCCCCAATTCTTGCCCTTACGGGCTTCGGTCAACGGGCTTCCTCCACTTAAACATTGGCGGACAGGCACCATCTCGGCCTCTGTGCTAAACGGTGCTCCTTACTCGTCGCACCAGCACCCCCTTTCGTTGCCCTTGCCGAGTAAAACACTTATGCTTTATATTCAATTGATAGCAGGATAAAAATTGTAGTGCGCCTGGCCCGACTCGAACGGGCAACCGTTGGGTTCGAAGCCCACCACTCTATCCAGTTGAGCTACAGGCGCAGATAACTCTTTTATTTCCCCCTCACCCTATCCCTCTCCCACAAAGGGGAGAGGGAGATAAAGCCCCCCTCACCCTAACACTCCGCCTGCGGCGGACAGGTCTCTCCGCCACTGAGACATTGGCGGACTTATGCCACAAAGGGGAGAGGGAGATAAAGCCCCCCTCACCCTATCCCTCCGCCTGAAATAGACCTACACCGCACATTTCAGACACAATGAACGAAATGAAAAAAGAGAACCTGCTCATCTCTTCAATATTATACCTTTTATTTTGTTTTTGTATAACCTGTTTCTTTAAGGGAAAATGAGATAAGAAAAGATATTAAAGACAGAGAAAGACATAGAAGTAAGATTGCTCTGTAGGCAGATGCAGGATAGATAATCACTCCTGATATTTCAAGTGCAGAATATCTGAAGTGGTCCATTATTCTACCTGCAATAAAATTGATAGAAGAAACAAAAAGATAGGAAATAGTATTGAGAAACCCCACAGAAGTTGCAGCAACCTCTATAGAATTCATCTCTTTCATTACAGTGATATAAACAGGAGATACAGCAGCAGAAACTGCAAGTAAAAAATATGAAAAGAGAAACAATAATGGATTGATGTTAAATAACAGATTAAATAAAATTAGGGAAATTGCTATTAATGTAGATGTTGTTGAAAACATTATAATGGGTTTCCTTCTTCCTGTAATATGCGATGTATAGGCAGAGAGAAAGGCAAAGAGTGTATTTGCTACCATCATTACAAAAGTGAAGGATGCTGCTTTTGCAGATGAAAAATTACAGAAGTCCTCAAGTAATTTTTTACCGATAGATGACTGAAAGAGAAAATAAATTCCAAATACAGCAGGTCCTGAAATAACTACTGGTAGCGTGTGCGTATTTCTTACAACTTTGAAAAAACGGGGAAGAGAAAATGTCTGCTTCTGTATAAATGAGCCTCTTGTCTTTTTCAAAAAAGGAATACTTATGGCTGTAAAAAAAGAACATAAAATACCCGCAACAAGAAAAGAGTTTCTCCAGCCGATAAAATTGACTGAACGCTCCAGTGGATAGGTAGCAATAATACCACCTGAATACCCCAGAATGAGGGAAAGCCCGAGATACAACGGGAATTCTTCTGGTTCGTAAATTGTACTCAATATCTTTATCAAACTTATAAAAATAAAACCAGCACTGAACCCTACAAAACATCTTGCAAGGAAGAGAATAAAAGGGGAATAAGAAAATGGGAATAAGACAGAACTGAAACTGAATAGGCACGCACCTAAAAGGAATGTTCTGAAACCACCAAATCTGTCTGCAGATATGCCTGCAAAAACCTGCATAATCCCATATACCAAAAATGTAAGAGCGGCAAGTCCTGTCACAGCGGTTGCTGAAAGGGAAAACTCTGACTGTAACTCATTGAAGATTGTTCCGGGAACCCCTACGCGCTGAAAGTAAGAAAAGAAGTAGATGATGTTTACAAGTAAAAACAATACCACCCTTTTCTGTTGCTTTTTTTCTTCCATAACAGGACTTATTTATCAGAGGAACCTTCGTATTTTTTAAGTGCTTTTATGAGGGACTTCGCTTCCTCAGGCATCTCTACTTTTCCTTCAAGCAGAATTTCTCTGGCGGTTATATTATCCACACCATAGAAGATTTTGTTGGCTTCATTTTCACACATAATAAGCCCACCTTCTATAGAGCCACCTAAAAAGGCACCTCTTGCCCTTGAATATATAAAAAGCCCTGTTGCCGGCAACCCCGCTCCTAAACCTACATCCCTTCCCACAGGACCGGCAGCAGCAGATATCTCTCCTCCTATCTTTACAGGGGACTTAAGAAGGAGCGTCAGCCCCTCTTCATTCATAACCAGAAGGATTGCGTCTATCATCTTTCCACCAATCTGTAATCCGAAACTTCCTTCTGCGGTTGCCATAAAGGCAGGTGGACTCCACTCTCCTGTCTCTTTGTTTTTTGCAAGTATAATACCATTACCCCCCTTTGCACCAACAACAAAACCACCCTTGTATTGTCTCAGGAAGATGATTGCATAGGCATCCTTAAGAAACTGCTGGGGTATTGCAGAGTCCTGAGAAGCCATTATATATCTGAGGTTATATTCAGCATTCTTAATCCTCTGGACGAGAGACCTTCTGGAAACTGCTGCATATGCAAAAACTGAAGCAAGGGTAAATATACAGAGCACAATTAAACCTGTTTTTTTCATAATAACCTCCCCGTTATAAAGTAAATAAATGTTCGCTGCTCATAGTCCATTGTTTTGCACACAATCTCTTTACGTAGATATTTACTAAACCCCGTTGTTTTAATTATACCTTTTTATTGCCCCCTCACCTTATTCCTCTCCCCCGTGGGGAGAGGGTATGGGTGAGGGGCTTTTCCCTCTTCTCTCTACGACTCTTATCAAGCGGTGTTCAGTAAGCATTTACCTCTTTACTCTTTTATTATACCCTTTTTATAAAATAAAAAAAGTGTTATAATTAACGGGCAGGAGGAGCAAATGAAGAGTTATAAAAAAGAATTAACTTTTAATACGGAGAAACGTATTGAATTTATTAACATTACAGACGAGGTTCAAAAAGCAGTGAAAGAAAGCGGAGTAAAAGAAGGTTTGTGTCTTGTAAATGCAATGCATATCACAGCAAGTGTTTTTATAAATGATGATGAGAAAGGACTTCATAAGGATTTTGAAAAGTGGCTTGAAAAACTTGCTCCACATCAACCGGTTGCACAGTACCAGCATAATATATCTGAAGATAATGCCGATGCCCATATGAAAAGGCAGGTTATGGGTAGAGAAGTCGTCATTGCCATAACTGATGGTAAACTTGATTTTGGTCCATGGGAACAGGTCTTTTATGGAGAGTTTGATGGAAGGCGACCAAAACGGGTTCTGATAAAAATCATCGGCGAATGAAAATTAAACTTGTAACCCTGTGTCAGGGAATAACTGCTATACAATCTATTTCAATAAGAACACCTTTTGGTAGATTGGAAACTTCAACTGTTGCACGCGCAGGTTTGTGCTTGAAGAATGATGCATAAACAAGATTCATATTATCAAAGTCCTTTATGTCTTTAAGATACACTGTCGTTTTTACAACATTTTCTATAGAACACCCTGCCTCTTTTAAGATTACAATGATATTCTGGATAACCTGCTGTGTCTGTGCAGTTATATCTCCCTTAACAACCTGATTTGTGGAAGGGTCTACAGGAATCTGCCCTGACAGAAAAACAAGATTACCTGCAATAACCGCCTGTGAATAAGGGCCTACTGTCAGGGGTGCTTTATCAGTTGAAATTGTCTTAAACACTGTTTTACTCCCTCTTTAAACCTTTCAACCTCATCTTTAACACTTCTACCTTTGATATCTGCTGTTCCTATAACCTTTCCGCCCTTTAATTCCACAAGATGACGGAAATTAGACATTGCCCTATCTTTTCCCTTTCCACTGCCATATGTTATATATAGAAATACCTTCTTATTTGTAAGATCTACATTTTCAAGGAATGTGCGCATAGCAGGGGTTATATCAAACGCCCACACAGGAGAACCTAAAAATATAATCTCTGAGTGTTTAATGTCAGGGGTATACTCTAATTTAACCTTTTTCTTTGTAAGAGCATCTATACAGTTTTTTAAGAAAGCTCCGGTAGATGGTGATTTTAAAGGATTTATCGCAACAGAAAAACCTTCTGCCCTTAAAGATTCTGCCAGAGATTGGGCAAGAAATTTCGTCCTTCCTGATAAAGAAAAATATATTATGGAAATTTTCATAGTTATATGATATAATTCTCTCTCAAAATTTTCAAGTCAAAGGTTATATGGAAAAAGAAAACATTATTTTAAAGTTGATGGCACTCTCACTGGAAAGGAAAGCATCGGACATCCACCTTCAAACTGGTTCCCATCCTGCTTTACGGATAAAGGGTGAGATAGTCCGGCTGGAAGATTTTCCTGTTTTAGATGTAGAAACAATGCAGGGAATTATATCTTTTATACTGAAAGAAGAGAAAGACAGAGAGAACCTTGAAAGGAAGGGAAGTATTGATACATCTCTTGGGGTTCATAATATCGGGAGATTCCGCATCAATATATTTAAACAGCGCGGTTCTTTATCTCTGGTAGCAAGGAGAATTTCAAATGTCATACCTGACTTTCACACCCTTAATCTTCCCCCTTCTGTATCTAAAATATCCCAATTCCCCAATGGCCTTGTTCTTGTTACAGGACCGACAGGAACAGGAAAATCATCTACACTGGCTGCTGTAATTAATGATATCAATAAGAATAGACAGTGCCATATACTATGTATAGAAGACCCTATAGAATACCTTTATAAAAATGAGAGGGCAATCATTACACAGAGAGAAATAGGGATAGATGTTGATTCTTTCAGAGAAGCGTTAAAATATGCAGTAAGACAGGACCCTGATGTAATCCTTGTGGGTGAGATTAGAGACAGTGATACAGTAGAGTTTGCTCTGCAGGCAGCGGAAACAGGGCATCTTGTCTTCGGGACACTACACAGTTCCAATGTTTCTCTCACCATCTCCCGCATACTGAACTTCTTCCCTCAGGAAAGACATCTACAGGTAAGAAGAGCGTTGAGTATGCATCTACGTGCTGTAATATCACAACTTCTGCTTCCCTCTATAAATCCTGAGATCCATCTCATTCCTGCGTGTGAAATTATGTTTGTTTCGCCCCTCATCAGTCGTCTTATAATGGAAGGAAAGGATGATAAGATAATAAAAGCAATAAAAGCAGGAAAAGCGGAAGGGATGCAGGACTTTGAAGATGCACTTATTGAACTTGTCCATAAAAATCTTATTGATGAGGAAACCGCACTGAAATATGCAGAAAATCCCCACAGTTTAGATATGAAACTTAAAGGAATTTATCTCAGTGAGGAAGGTGGTATTGTCACATAATATACTACCAGGTCCAGAATGTTCTCCAGAGAAAGTACATAATCAGCAGAGATATAAAGATTGCAACGAAAAGGAAAGCAGTTTGCGGCAGAAATGTCTTCAGGATGCTGATTATCAATATACCAGCCAGAGGGATTGTAAACCCTTTAATTACCCATCTTTTTATTTCATCTTTATTTCTAATCAGGTCCTGTTTAATAGATAGAACAGGTCTATTGCTATTGCCACATTTAATACACTCAACCGAACTGCCAGAATTGGTCGTTCCACATTCACCACATATCCATATCTCTCCCTTCTGTATCAACTTTTCTCTTTCAGCAATCTTTATCTTATGGGTAATTTCAGCGCTGTCTTTAATGGAACGTGCTCTGTAATAATACGGCAGTGCCTCTTCATATTTTTTCAGGTTAAAGTATATGTCTCCTATTTCTGTAAATATCTCGGAGGTATGCGGATTTTTCTTGGCATTTGCTTTCAGAGTTTTGAGTTTCCTTTCTATCCTGCTTCTGAATTCTAACTCAATCCCACGACTTTCAAGAATACGGAAAATAAAATAACTGAGAGGTAGAGGGAAAATACTCCAGAAGCCAATAGAAAAGCGTGAAAGCGGTAAAGAAAATAATATACATAAAACAGTTATAACTGTAAGTATTAAAAGTTCTGGAACTTCTATCTCTTTATCAATATACCTGTTAAAAACACAAAAATAAAATTCTACAGCAACTATTACCAGTATGGCGCCAAACTGCAATCCAAGGAAAAAACCCCCGCCATAATCAATCATCATATAATCCTATTTCTGAACAGTTTTAACTTATCATTGCACGCTAACATTGCCCGTTGAAGGGTCGTAGCGGAAACTCATCCCTTTTGGTGGTTCTGGCAACCGGTCAATGTATTTCTTCTCCACAAGTTCGTTTAAAGAATAAGGATATCTTCCTTCCTGAGCCTGAAATGTATTTATCTTATTCTTCAGATACAGCACATCATCCATTGCTTTTGACCTTTTCAGTGCTGTTCCCATAACTCCACCATATTTTTCTATTGCATTAAAAGGAGTAAGTTCCTCCTCTGTCTTTTTCTTACGGCTGCAGGATACAAATCCTGAAAGTATAAACAATATACACAGCCCTGTTATAATTTCCTCTTTTTTCATTTTTACCCCCTCTGTTTCTCTAAACCAATTATACCCTATTTTTTTATTGTTGCCATATACTATTTGGAATATTTATAATTATTGAATACATCTGGTGATGAATAACAAGTCTCGACTTTTTACTTTTGACTTTTTATTTACCAGTTAAAGATACGTCGTGCCATCATAACCAGGAAAGTTCGTGTCTTTACCTGCCTGTCAGGTTTTACCTTTCTATATATAAGAATTGCAGATATCTGACAGAAAAGATTTATAAGGAAGAGCATACCGTAGGAATCTATTGTCATTCTGCCAATCTGAATATTTACATCAGAAAATACATTCAGTATATAACCTGAAGTTATCCGGGCAGAACCATCTACAAATCCTATCCATCCGTAGAATATAGAGGTGTAATAGATAACATTAACATCTTTTAGAATACCAACATACAGAAAACGTGTGTCACCTATTGCCCGTCCAAGAAGGGTAGCACCTGAAATGCCATATAACAACATTGAAAATGCAAACACAGAAGGATAGCTTCTTGATAAAAGGAGAAATCCAGCGGGCACAAATATATATATACATAAACTCAGAATAACAACAGGTCTGCCACCAAATTTATCTCCTAAGTACCCCCATATAAAACCCATAATTATAGAACCCAGCAGGGTAGCATTATCAAGCAGGACAACATTCCCGGGGTAAAAACCTAACTTTTCCCTGGCAAAAAGAGGTAAAAAAATCATCATAGAAGCACCAAATAAAGCCAGACCTACAGCAGCAAGAAAGTAAAGAAAGTTTTTATCCCGTAATGGCTCTATAACCTGTGTTAATATAATTCTGGGTTTTTTACCATTTCTTAAAGGTTCTCCTCCGGTAACAAAAGTCATAAAGTAGACACTTAAAACCCCGAATATACAACCCGTGCCTATTAAAAGCATATAACTGTCAATTTTCCCTCCCGTCACTCTGATAACATAACTGGCGAAGAAAATAGCTACAAAACCCGTGATGTTGGATAGTGTAAGGTTCAGAGCAGAATACCTTCCACGCAAATTATCAGGCACAAATTCTTTAGACCATGAATAGAACCCTGTTTCTCCGATAGCGCGAAGAAGAGCAAAAATGGAAATGGTGACCATCAAATAAGCAAGCCCTGCTCTGTTTCCATAATGGTTGATAATCCACGGGAGAGAAAGCAGAGACGCTATAATAATTTTGCGGGAGCCAAAACATATAAGGTATGTCCTTTTACTACCAATGTATTCTATATAACTGCTTAAAAAAGGGGCGATAATTCCACAGAAGGGAAAGAGAGAAAGAATGGCACCTATCAGTTGCTTCGGAATTCCGAGTTCTCCCATAAAAAGTAGAAATACTGAACCAAAAACTGTGAGGAGACAGAATATAGTATTAAATGCATTTGATGCACAATACCAGTAAAGTCCTTTTATTATCTCTCTGTTATTTAATTCTGCCATTTTTCTATCCTGATAAAAGTGTTTGAGTGTGTATGATATGTTACACCAGAAGGATTGTTTGTCAATGTCTGAGTTATCTTTATCTATTGATAAAAAAGTTAGAAACCAATATAATATAAATAAGGGGATTTAATGATAAAGACATTTGAAGAGAAATGCAGGTTACTCAACTATGAATTGTATCTGCTCCATACTATCTCAAAAGCTATAAAAGAGACCTTAAGTGAGGGAAGAATTCTTAATATAACACTGACCGCTCTGACAGCAAATGGTGCATTAGGACTGAGCAGAGCCGCTATATTCTACTACGATAAAGAAAAAAATATCATCTACGGTAAAAAGGGGATAGGACCTTTTGATGAAAAAGAAGCGTCAAAAATATGGGAAGAACTCAGCAAAAACGAAATATCTTTAGAAGAATACCTTCAACACAATCTTGAAGAAGAACTCGCGAGTCAGAAGTTTCCTCAGCTGATTAAAGAGATAGTTATTAATCTTGACGAACTATCAGAAGATAACTATTTCAAAAGAGTTATTGCTGAAAAAAAGGTTTTTCATCTGACGGACATAAATGAGTTTGCCCGGCTTCCAGATAAAGTAAAGCAATTGTTAATTCCTTCTGAAATAGTAATAATGCCATTGTTTTCATCCAGGGATATACTCGGTATTATTATGGCAGATAATGCATTTCATTATAACCCGATAGATGAATCTACAATAGTTCTTATCTCGTTACTAAGCATCCAGACAGGCATAGCACTGGAAAATGCCATTACTCATAACATACTGATACAGCAATTTGAAGAATTGAAAGATCTGCATAATACAATGAAACATCTTCAGGAAGAGCTGATAAAGAAAGAAAAACTTTCTACAATAGGAAGGATGGCATCTTATTTTATCCATGAGATTAAAAATCCACTTGTTACAATAGGCGGATTTGCAAAAAGGATAGCAAATGAAAATAATCTTGATGTTATCCACAGAGATGCCGATATTATATTCAAAGAGATGAAAAAACTGGAGCAGATTTTGAATAAATTGTCCACATTTACACTTCTTGCTCCTTTGAGGATAGAAAGGCTAAATCTCCTTGATGTTGTTAAGGAAGTCATTGACTTCTTTGAATTAGAGTTTACAAGGAAACATATAAATCTCAAGATAGATATCCCTGAAGATATATCTCTTAAAGCCGAAAGGGTCCAGATATTTGAGGTGCTATTCAATCTGATATCCAATTCTGTTGAAAGTATGATGACAGGAACGATAACGATATCAGCCCGTATAGAAAATGCCTATCTGAAGATAACAGTGGAGGATACAGGTAGAGGTATTCCCAAAGAAAATCTTCCGCATATCACAGAGCCTTTTTTCTCAACAAAAACAGAAGGTTTCGGACTCGGTTTATTTATAGTTTCCAATATCATTGAAAATTATGGCGGAAAACTCGAGATAACATCCGTTGCACAGAAGGGAACCAAAGTAAATGTTTATTTTCCCGTATAAAAAATAAAAAGGAGGTGTGGAAATGAGTAAAAAAAGAATTCTTATAGTGGAAGATGAGGATAACGAGCGGTTGCTTTACAAGGAAGAACTTGAAAAAGAAAATTTTGATGTTGTGTGTTGCCCGAATGGAAATGAGGCGGTAGCGTTTATTGAAAAAGAAAATTTTGACCTTGTTATCTTAGATATCCAGATGCCCCATATGGATGGGATTGAAACACTGGGAAGGATATTAACAAAGAAGAGAAATCTTCCTATAATTATATACACTGCATACCCTCAGTATAAAGACCAGTTTTTAACATGGGCTGCGGATGCTTACCTTATTAAAAGTTCTGACCTGTCAGTATTAAAAGATAGGGTAAAAACAATACTCAGTGAAAAATGAATTTAAGAAACGTAACGACATTTATACTTGCAGGCGGTAAAGGGGAACGACTATACCCTCTTACAAGGGACAGAACAAAACCTGCTGTTCCTTTTGGCGGGATATATAGAATTATTGATTTTCCTTTAAGTAATGCTATAAACTCTGGCTTGAGAAAGATTTATATCTTCACACAGTACAAGTCCCTTTCGCTTCACAGACATATAAGAGAGGGATGGAATATCTTTTCAAGAGAATTAGGGGAATTTATTGACCTTGTTCCTGCACAGCAGAGAATTGGTGAGGACTGGTATCAGGGAACTGCTGATTCTGTTTTTCAGAATATAAATATATTAGAAGATGAGAAACCGGAACTGATACTTATTCTTTCCGGTGACCAGGTTTATAAAATGGATTACAGAAGAATAATCTCTGCACATATTGCAAACAAATCGGATATTACCATAAGTGTATTTGAGGTTCCGATAAAAGAAGCGCATAGATTCGGGGTACTCAAATTAGATGAACACAACAGGGTTATTGATTTTAAGGAAAAACCTTCAAACCCCATCCCCGACCCTAAAAATCCGGAGGTTGCTCTTATTTCAATGGGAATATATGTATTTAATCTTGAAATCCTCATTAAAAAAGTCGTTGAAGATGCAAAAAGAATAGACAGTACCCATGATTTTGGAAGAGATATCATTCCTTCAACGATAGGAAAAAACAATGTTTATGGATTCAGATTTATAGATGAGAATAAAAAAGATACAAAATACTGGAGGGATATTGGAACAATAGATGCCTACTGGGAAGCAAATATGGACCTTGTGAATATAGACCCGTTATTAAATCTTTATGACAGGGAGTGGTTAATCAGAACATTCCAGGTCCAGTACCCTCCCGTAAAAACAGTGTTTTCGGGTGAAGACAGGAGAGCATCTGTCACTGATTCAATGATATCAAGTGGATGTATTATAAGTGGAGGAAAGGTCTATCACAGCATACTATCTCCCAATGTTAGAATAAATAGCTACTCGGAAGTTGTGGATAGCATCCTGTTTGAAAATGTCAATGTCGGAAGATACTCAAAAATCAGGAGAACCATAATAGATAAAGATGTGGTAGTCCCTCCAAACACAGAAATCGGGTATAACCTTGAAGAAGACAGGAAGAGATTTTATGTCTCTGATAACGGAATAGTTGTTGTACCCAAAAAATACAAATGGTGAGGTGCATATGTCAGAGTTGAGAAAAGACCCTGTTATAGGAAGATGGGTGGTAATAGCCACGGATAGAAAATTCAGGCCTTCCGATTTCGTTTCAGTATCCGAAGTAACACAGGAAACATTCTGCCCTTTCTGCCCGGGCAATGAGGATAAAACTCCTCCTGAGATATTTGCTATAAGATACGGGAATACTCCTCCAAATACACCGGGCTGGGAAGTACGGGTTGTACCTAATAAATTTCCTGCTTTAAGGATAGAAGGAGAACTTAATAGAAGAGGTATGGGTATGTATGATATGATGAACGGTATAGGCGCTCATGAGGTAATAATAGAAACACCGCAGCATAAAAATTCAGCAAATGAACTTATGGATATAAAGGACTTTTCTTTGACAACAATGATTAATATCCTTGAAACATATCAGATACGATGCATAGACCTGAAAAAAGATGCCCGTTTCAGATATATACTGGTGTTCAAAAATTTTGGCAAGGAAGCGGGGGCTTCCTTATCTCATCCCCATTCCCAACTCATAGTAACTCCTGTTGTTCCCAAGAGAGTGAAAGAAGAACTTATGGGAGCAAAATGGTATTATGAATATAAAGAACGGTGTGTGTGGTGTGACATAATAAATCAGGAAATTGACAGTGGTAAAAGGATTGTTGAACAGAACGAGGCGTTTATAGTTATAGCTCCCTTTGCTTCAAGGTTTCCTTTTGAACTTTCTATATTACCTTTAAGACATTCTCCTGATTTTGAATATATAACACCGAAGGAAAAGGAGTTACTTGCAGAAATTCTCATCAAGACATTTAAGAAAGTATCAAGAGGACTTAACAATCCTTCTTATAACTTTATGGTGCATACCGCTCCCTGCAGGTATCCAAGACCGGGTTACTGGCAGACAATAGAAAAGGACTACCACTGGCATCTGGAGATAATACCACGACTGGTCAAGCAGGGTGGATTTGAATGGGGAACAGGATTTTATATTAACCCTACCCCACCTGAGGAAGCAGCCGATTTTTTAAAGTCCCTGAGTGTATGAAAGGAGAAAAAAAATAATGAAGAAAAAGAATATCTGTTTGGTTTCTGCCGAAGCAGTTCCATTTGTAAAGGTAGGAGGTATGGCTGATGTTGTGGGTTCTCTGTATAAATATCTTAAAAGTAGAGAAAACATATATCTGTTTATCCCTCTTTACAAGCAGGTAAAAGAGAAATATAAAACAGAAAACATTTCCCCGCTGGAGGTAAGATTTTTTGAAAGCAGAGTGGAAAATGGATTCCTGGCAAAAAGCAGGGAGTTTCCCGATGTTTATTTTATAGGACATAACAAATATTTTGATAGGGATGAACTTTATGGCCCGGGGGGAAAGGACTATCCCGATAGTGCAGAAAGATTTTCTTTCTTCTCAAAGGCAGTACTTGAAGCAGTAAAGGTTTTGAAGATAAATACAGATATATTTCACTGCCACGACTGGCATACTGCCCTGCTCCCTTTATATCTGAAATTAAATTATAAAGAGCCCTTCCCGAAAGCAAAGACTCTTTTCACAATTCATAATTTAGGATATCAGGGCGTTTTCTCTATTGATAAGTTTCACCTTTTAGGACTTCCCTGGCAGTACTTTAATATGGAGGAACTTGAATTTTATGGTAATGTTAACTTTATGAAGGCAGGTATAATACATTCGGATATGTTAAATACGGTCAGTCCAAACTATGCCAGTGAAATACTTACCCCTGAATTCGGACATAATCTTGATGGACTTTTGAGAAAATATCAGTATAAATTAAAGGGCATACTCAATGGTATTGATTATCAGGTCTGGAACCCTGCTTTTGATACTTCGATAGCAAAAAGGTACAGAAGTTATAAGAGCAAGGGCGAAAATAAAATAGCCATCCAGAAAAAACTATCGTTAAAGGTAGGTAAGGATATTCCCATATTCGGTATGGTAAGCCGCCTCGCTGAACAGAAAGGCATTGATTATCTTGCTGAAATAATGGGGCAACTGCTCAAAAAAAACCTGCAGGTTGTCATATTAGGAGATGGTGATCCCAAATATAAAGAGTTAATCTCTAACTGGCAGAAGAAAATGCCTGAGAAATTATCTTTTACATCCGGCTTCAATGAAGAGATGGCACATCAAATATATGCTGGAAGCGACTTCTTTCTTATGCCTTCAAGATTTGAACCCTGTGGTCTGGGACAGCTGATAAGTTTTAAATATGGAACCATACCTGTAGTTAGAAAAGTTGGTGGACTTGCAGATACCGTACAGGAATATAATATTGAAACCGAAGAGGGGACAGGATTTGTATTTGAAGGAGGGAGTAAAGAACTTCTGGCAAAGATAGAAGAAGCACTCAAACTGTTTGAAAATAAAGAAAAAATGGAACGGCTGGTAAATAAGATACTCCATCTTGATTTTTCCTGGAAGGCATCTGTAGAAGAATATCTTAAAACCTACAATGAATTGATGAGGTGAGGATGTATCTCTCTATACTATGGCATATGCATCAGCCCTGTTATGTGATTGAAGGAAAAATAAACACCCCCATCCTTCTCTTTCGGACACTTTTTAACTATTACCCGATGGCTGTCCTTGCAGAAAATTTCCCTCTGGTAAAACTCAATTTTAATATAACACCTGTGCTCTTAAAACAGATAGAAGGGGTCTCTTCAGGAAAATACGAAGATAGATTTATGTCATTACTTCGAGAAAAAGAGGGTGATGCAAGAGAAGTGCTTATGATAGCAAGAGAATTACCTTCTTTTATTCTCAAAAGACATCCTGCTGTTAATCTTCTACTTGATAAGATTGAAAACAGGTCTTATTCAGAAAAGGACATATCTGATATAAAGATTCTTCTGCATCTGGTATGTTTTCATCCGTTGATTGTTGACGATGAGATTGAACAACTGTTTAAAAAGGGACGGTATTTCAACGATGATGAAAGAGAACTCCTGTATAAAAAAGAAGGAAAGATAATGAATGGAACAATAAATAAATATAAAGCCATTATGGAAAATGAACAGATAGAAATAAGCACATCCCCAATGATGCACCCTATCCTTCCGCTTTTATATAACACAGACATAGCAAAACGAACAAAAACATCCTTACATATTCCAGAAGCAATATTTTCATATCCTCAGGATGCCCGAAGACATATTACAGAGGGGATAGAAACATACAAAAATATATTTGGTAAAGCACCATCAGGTATGTGGCCATCCGAAGGCAGTTTGAGTGATGAGATTTTAGAATTATTCACTGAACATAATCTACTCTGGACAGCCACAGATGAGCATCTTCTTGCAGAGACACTTTCAAGACCACTGGTAAATAGAGAACATCTCACAATCTGGGAGTATAAGAATGGAGTATCTATTTTCTTCAGAGACCACCATATATCTGACCTGATTGGTTTCGCATACCAGAAGATGGAAGAGAAAAAATCAGCGATACAACTTTTTGAACGTTTAAACCATATTTCTGAAGGGAGCCCTGATAGAATAATTTCCATTATACTTGACGGAGAAAACCCCTGGGATTTTTATCCGGACTATGGGCTTAACTTTCTTTACACACTTTATGAAAGGTTAAGCGATGCCAATTCTATAAAAACCATAACATTTTCAGAGGCATTAAAGAGTAATATAATCCATAATAAAATTGATAGAATATCACCGGGTAGCTGGATGGGTGTAAACTTTGATAACTGGATAGGGAAAGAACCGGCAAATAAGGCATGGATGATACTTAAACAGGCAAGGGATGCTGCAGAAGAAAGGATGAAGTCAATAAACAACGAAGAAAAAAAGAAAGTAATAATGGATTATATTATGCTTGCCGAATCAAGCGACTGGTTCTGGTGGTATAGTTTGCCTGTGGATAGAGAAATAAAGATAAGGTTTGACATATACTTCAGGCACAATATAAGAAAAATCTATGAGACCGCAGGGCTGGAGCCACCCGAATTTCTCACCCTGCCTGTGGAACAGTACGTTGAAGACGATACTATACCCTATATAACACCGTCCATTGACGGAAAAATAACCCATTTTTATGAGTGGTACAACGCAGTTGAAGTTGATGTATTCAGTTTATGGATAACATTTAAGCCGGTGGAATTTCCCGTGAGGAAGATATTTTACGGTTATGACGAAGATAATCTTTATATAAGAATAGATGTTTCTAAAAGAGATGACATAGAGATTCTTTTATCCTTTCGTAACTCTGTTAAAAAAACTTTTAAAATAGGACACACCTGTAATTCATCTGAATCTCTGTTTTTTGTACGGGATGATATAATAGAAGTCAGGATACCAAGGAAAGAGATACTACCAGAGGGAGAGCAAATAATCTTTTTCAATATAACAGTTAAAGAAAAAGAAGGGCAGGAGATTACAATTCCGGTTATAGATTACTTTAAAGTAAGATTTGGAAAAAAGGAAGAAAATTGGATAGTATAGAAAAGAAAGAGTTATATTTTAAAGAGTCATTGTTCGGTCCGGTTGACCTTTATTTATTCAATGAAGGTAGCCATCTTGAAATATACAAAAAATTAGGGGCGCACAAAAGAACAGTTGATGGTATTGAGGGATATAACTTTGCTGTATGGGCACCCAACGCTGTTGCTGTAAGTGTGAAGGGTGACTTCAATAACTGGGATGGCAGAGAACATCAGTTGAGACCCATCGGTAATTCAGGTATATGGGAGATTTTTATTCCTGATGTGAAAGAACTGACCTCCTATAAATTTGAGATACATACAAAAACCAATCAGGTACTGCTTAAGTCAGACCCTTATGGGAATTTTTTTGAACTCAGGCCTGCAAATGCATCCATTACATATCACTCAAATTACATATGGGATACACATAGAATAAACCCTCCCGATATCTATAGAGAACCTGTGGCTATATATGAAATACATCTTGGTTCGTGGAAAAGAAGAGGTGACGGCTTTTTTTTAAACTATCGCGAGATTGCAGAGATGCTTGTACCTTATCTGAAAGAGACGGGATTTAACTGGGTGGAGTTGCTCCCTGTCACAGAACACCCTCTGGATTCTTCCTGGGGATACCAGACAACAGGATTTTTTGCACCCACAAGCAGATTTGGCAACCCTGATGACTTCCATTTCTTTATAGACCTTCTTCATAAAAATAATATCGGCATAATACTTGACTGGACACCTGCACACTTCCCAAAAGACGACTTTGGACTGTACTATTTTGACGGAACACACCTCTATGAACACTGCTATCCACAGAAGAGGGACCACCCTGACTGGAAGAGTGCCATATTTAACTATGGCAGATATGAAGTAAGTAACTTTCTTATAAACAGTGCTGTTAACTGGATTGAAAACTATAACATAGATGGCTTAAGGGTTGACGCTGTTGCCTCAATGCTTTATCTGGACTATTCAAGGAAAGAAGGCGAATGGATGCCCAACATATACGGAGGGAGAGAAAACCTTGAAGCAATAGATTTTTTGAAAAGGTTTAACACAACTATATATGGCAGATTCCCTGGCTGCTTTACAGTGGCAGAAGAGTCAACCGCCTGGCCTATGGTGAGCAGACCTGTCTATACAGGTGGGCTGGGCTTTGGGTTTAAGTGGAATATGGGCTGGATGCACGACTCTCTATACTATTTTTCTCTTGACCCGATTTACAGAAAATATCACCATAACTGTCTGACATTCAGTCTGCTTTATGCCTTTTCAGAAAATTTTATACTGCCATTGTCCCACGATGAAGTGGTATATGGGAAAAGGTCTCTTTTTTCAAAGATGCCAGGAGATACATGGCAGAAGTTCGCAAATCTCCGTCTTTTGTTTACATATATGTACTGCCATCCGGGTAAAAAACTGCTTTTTATGGGAGGAGAGTTCGGACAGATATCAGAGTGGAACTATGATGGAGAACTTGACTGGTATCTCCTTGAGAGAGAAGAACACAGGAAAATGAAAAACTTTGTTTCCGACCTCAATAAATTATATAAAAAAGAAAGGGCATTATTTGAAGTTGACTTTTCCCCTGATGGTTTTGAATGGATTGACTTTTCTGACTATGAAGGCAGTATCGTATCCTTCATAAGAAAAAGTAGTAAAAAAGATGACTTTATAGTTGCCGTATTTAACTTTACCCCTGTGCCAAGATACAACTACAGAATTGGTGTGCCTGTAAAGACGGATTATCAGGAATTGTTAAACAGTGATTCTACCTTTTACGGTGGAAGCAATACAGGAAACTTCGGGATGGTAAAGGCGGAGAAGATACCCTGTCATAATAGACCATTTTCTATCAACATAACACTTCCACCTCTTGCAGGAATTATTTTAAAACCAAAAATATAAGGCGTAAGATTTATTTTACATTCCGTCTCCCCTCACCCTAACCCTCCGCCTGCGGCGGACAGGTCTCTCCGCCACTGAGACGTTGGCGGACTTACGCCCGATGGGGAGAGGGATTTCTCTCTTATTCCTTCTCCCCTCTGCCTGTCCGCCGAAGGCGGAGGGGAGAAGGGACGGATGAGGGGGAGAGAAAGAAAGACCCCTCACCCGTACCCTCTCCCCAAAGAGGAGAGGGAGCTCCCCTCACCCATACCCTCTCCCCACAGGGGAGAGGGAAAGAAGGGAGGATATAGAGGTGAGGGGAAAAAGAGATGCAGAGGGGCGAGGGATTTTTCTCTTTTTATTCCTTCTCCCCTCTGCCTGTCCGCCGAAGGCGGAGGGGAGAAGGTACGGATGAGGGGGAGATAGAAAAGAACCCCTCACCCTGCCCCTCTCCCCAAAGAGGAGAGGGAGCCCCCCTCACCCTAACCCTCTCCCACAAGGGGCGAGGGAAAATATGAAGGTGTGCAAGGGAGGGAAAGATTGAAAAAGGAGCAGAGGCGCAGGGGAAAGGTGGATACACAAGAGGTGAGGGAACGAAAGAAGAGTATGTCTTCTATCCATATGTTTGCTTTTATTTTTCCATAATAAGTGATAGAATAAAAATTAACAGGGGAGAAAAGATGAATAACAAAAATTTAACAAAAGAAGATGTTTTAAAATTGGTTAAAGAGAATGATGTAAAGTTTATCAGGTTATGGTTTGCAGATATAACAGGACAGATGAAGGGATTTACAATTACGACTGAGGAATTAAAGCATGCACTGGAAGATGGTATGGGATTTGATGGTTCTTCCATAAAGGGATTTGCAAGGATAGATGAGTCAGATATGGTAG